>RXKI01000128.1:0-10287 GCA_003962895.1 Neisseriaceae bacterium | reverse complement strand
GCTTATTTTTATATCCTAAAAAATTATTAAATAATGGAAGTGTAGAAGATACTACTTCTGCTGATGTGGCTAAGCAATTAGTACCTGTTGGTAAAGCGCGTATTGTTAAAGTAGGTGTGGATATTACGTTAGTTGGTTGGGGTAATACTGTTAGTATTTGTAATCAAGCTGCTGATGCTTTAGAGACAATAGGTATCACTGCTGAGGTAATTGATTTACGTACCTTGAAACCATACGATAAAAAAGCGATACTTGCATCAACTGAGAAAACACGTAAATTAATCGTAGTGCACGAAGATAACTTAACTTGTGGCTTGGGTGGCGATATTTTAGCAACAGTTGCTGAATATTCTAAGTACCCTGTAGCAATGCGTCGTATTACGCGTCCAGATACATACACGCCTTGTAACTTTAGTAATCAATTAGAACTGTTACCATCATTTGAGAAAGTATTATCTGCTTCAGCGGAAATGCTAAATCTAAATCTTGAATGGGAAAAAGAAGAAAACCAAGATCCAAATTTATATACAGTTGATGTAATCGGCGCTAGTCCATCTGATGAGACTGTATTGATAAACGTGATTAATATCAAAGTTGGTGATGAGGTAAAAGCTGGGGATACATTAGTTGAAATTGAAGCCAGTAAATCAGCTGGTGAAATTTTATCTCCATGTAATGGTATTGTTGAAGAAATCTGTGTAGAGCTTGAAGAAAAAGCTGAGGTTGGTAAACCATTAGCTAAGATTCGTCTACCCGAAGGTGTAACAAAAATTGCACAAATGAAACAACGAAAACCAATTCTTACGCGTAAACCAAAAGTAGCAGAAGTTGTATTAACTGAAGATAATTCGGTTGCTACAAGACTAAGTAGAGTTGGTGTTAGCCGTCCACAATTTAGAAGTGGGGCTAAAGTTGTAATGAATGAAGAGTTACTAAATAAATTCCCTGAGTTTACTAATGCGGATATTATTCAAAGAACTGGGATTACTCAGCGTCATTATTTAGCTGAAGGTGAAAGTATCCTTGATTTGGCAACTGATGCGGCACATGAAGCATTGAAAAAATTAGATTTAATTTTACAAGATATTGATTTAGTGATTTGTGCTACATGTAGTCCAGAGAAATTACAGTCGCCGTCTATTGCTTGTTTGGTAGTTGAAAAGTTATCTCAAGTATATGGCAAGGGTATCATGCCAGCGTATGATGTGAATGCTGCATGTAGTGGATATATTTATGGTTTGCAATTAGCTGAAGATTTCTTGAAAACTCGTCCAAGTTGTCGAGTGATGCTAATTACTGCTGAAGCTTTATCTTCACGGATTGCGCCTGATGATTTTGAAACAGCATTTTTATTTGCTGATGCTGCTACTGCAACAATTATTTCTGGTGAGGATTATATTAGTGAATGTGAAGCAGAGCTTCGTCAAGTGTATATTGGTTCAGATCCTGAAAATGGTGAGATCTTAAATATCCCTGTGGATATTGATGAAGGTATCACTATGCAAGGTAAGAAATTATTCCCAATTGCAGTTAAAACCATGGCAACAGCTACTCATAAATGCTGTCAACTAGCTAATATGGATGTAAGCGAGATTAATCTGGCTGTTCCGCATCAAGCTAATCAACGTATATTAAGTGCTGTTGAGAGTAGGTTAAAAGTGCAACATGGTATTATGTTTAGTAATATTGCAAATTATGGCAATACATCATCGTGTACTATTCCAATTGCATTACATGAAGCGTTAGCTGAAGATAAAAAACAGCTTAATATTGCTCTATGCGCTTTTGGAGCTGGATTTACAACTGGTGCAGCATTGTTGACATTACTGTAGGTTTATCAATCGTATTAAAAACCCCAAGCGTAATAACTTGGGGTTTTGTTTTATAAAGCCTCAATTAAATGAGTAAGCAGTTTCCATGTTTTTGCAACTGATTCAATTTTTACTCGCTCGTTTGGTGAATGTGGGAATTCTATTGATGGACCAATTGATACAGCATCCATATGTGGGAATTTATCCATAATCAATCCGCATTCTAAACCACCGTGAGTTGCCCCAACAATGATATCGTGATTAAATAATTGTTTATAGGTATCTTGGACAGTTTTTAATGCTTTACTATCAACATTCGGTTGCCAACCTGGATATAGTCCACTTTGTTCTATTTTTGCGCCAATTAATCTAAATGGTGCTGCAACAGTATTAGCAAGTTTAATTTTTGGCATATGCATTGCGCTACGCTGTAATGTAACTACATTGATAGAGTTTTCAGTATTGCTAACCACACCAACGTTACTTGAAGTCTCGGCAATGCCAAGTTTATTATTTAATCGCCAAGCACCATTAAACACGCTTGATAATGCAGTTATAAATTGTTTAGCTTGATGTGAATCAATAACTTGCGTATTTTCAACATCAACTATTTCTAATTTCATATTTGGGTCTGATTTAGCAAATTCATTTAATAAATCTTTGCTATAGTTATTTACAAATGATTTAACTGCGCTAATTTTATCAGTTGGTAAATTGATAACTGCTTCACAATATGATGGGATTACATTACGTAATTTACCACCGCTCATTGAAACCAATTCATAATCAAATTCTTTGCCTAATTCAACTAATAAGCTTGCGATTTCTTTAATAGCATTAGCACGTCCAAGAGTAATATCGCAGCCAGAGTGTCCGCTAAATAAATCTTTTAATTCAATACGAATTGATGATGTATTTGGTTGTACTTTTTTAAATTTTATTTGATAAGTGATGTTGGTATTTAAACCACCAGCGCAACCGATACAAACTTCTTCATCGTCTTCTGAATCAAGATTTAATAATACTTTTCCAGTTAATTCATCACCTTTTAAGCCAAATGCACCAGTCATCCCAGCTTCTTCATCGGTAGTGATTAGTACTTCAATATCATTGTGTTTTAGATTAGTTGATTCTAATACAGCAAAAGCCATCGCCACACCCATGCCATTATCGGCACCAAGTGTGGTTTCATTAGCCGTGACCCATTCGCCATCAATATATGCATCAATTGGATCTGTCTCAAAATTATGATTTGAAGTTTTAGTTTTTGATGGCACCATATCCATATGAGCTTGCAAAACTAATGTCTGACGATTTGGATTACTATCTGTTGCTTTTTTACGAATTACAATGTTACCAACTTCCGTAACTGTATAGTCCAATCCCATTTTTTTAGCTGTTTCAACTAGATGCTGGCGTACTTTATCTTCTTTTTTTGATGGGCGAGGGATTTTAATTAACTCTTTGAAATATTTCCATACTATTTTCGGTTCAAGATTCTCAATTTGTCGATTCATCAGATAGCTCCGCTATTGTGTTAAATATAGAGTTTAATTATAGCAGATAAATTTAAATTTATTGGTTGTAGTTTTAGACTATTTATTAAATGATATAATGTAGTAATAATTAGATTAATGAGGTCATTATGAAGCTGAAATATATTACTGTTATTTTGCTAGGAATGTTTGGTACGAGCTATGCTGCCACTGAAAATATTGCGGTTGATGCGATAAGAATTACTCAAGCAAATAGTACTGAAGCAAGTAATGATTTCTCAATGACAATTAATTTTAGTAATAGTGGTGATGAGATTAAAAAATGGCAATTTGGTTTTTATATGCCACGCTCATTTGACTCAATGCTATCGCAAAATCTAAATCCAAAACTTACGATGCAAATTTGCTCATTTGATGATAAATGTGTGAATTTACGTTATGTGGTAAATAAAGATATTAAATCCCCAGATGCATCACAAGGCTCATTGACTATATTAGAGCCAGTTCGTGAATTTGCCTTGGGTGAAAAACAAAATTATTATATAAAATTAACTGATAACAATCAAGGGCGGATTACTAATTATTCTGCATTTCCACAAAGCTTATTTTTGATTGAAATTAATCCAGAAAAAAAATCTATTTATAAAATAAATAATATTCCAACTGATATGGAAAAATATGAGATAGCTGGCGTTGATCAACAGCAAATTGAAAATTCAATTAATGAGAGAATTACCAAAAACTGGGAAAGTGGTGTTGCAAGCAAAGATTCTATGGTTAATGTAGTACCACTACCTAGGAATGTAAAAGAATTAGCAGGTTCGTCATTCATAATTCCGAGCGCTAAGCAAAAAGTATTTATTCAAAATGATATGCCAAATATCGAGAGTGGTGTGCTTACTTATTGGAGTGGTGTATTACAAAAAGATTGGAACTTGAAGTATAAAGTTTCACAGATTATTGATAGTGATGTAGAGAATAAGACTGTAATTACTATTGATGAGATTAGTTCACCACAGCTGATTAATAATAACCCTGAGGGATATGTCTTAGAAATTAATGGGCAAAATATTAATATTGAAGCAATGACTTCAGCTGGTGTTTATTATGCATTTGAGACTTTACGTCAACTATACCAAGCTAAAGCAGAGTTGCCTGCAATGCAGATAATTGATTATCCAAGTCTTGATTATCGTGGTGTGATGCTTGATGTTGCGCGTCATTATTTTACTGTTAGTGAAATTAAGAAAATGATTGATGTAATGGCAAGTACAAAAATGAATACACTCCATTTACATTTATCTGATGATGAAGCGTTTAGAGTTGCCTTAGCTAATTATCCAACATTGCAAACTGTAGCTGCTACTCGTGGTTATGGAGAAGATATCGGTGCTAATTGGTTGTTACAAAATAACCTTGATACGACTAATTTAAGTCAGCATGTTTATCCAAGTGTTGAAACAAAATATTCTGGCTCATATAGTGCAAGTGATTTACAAGATATTATCCGTTATGCGAATTTGAAACAAATTACAGTTATCCCTGAGATAGATGTTCCAGGTCATGCTCGTGCATTGATTAAAGCATTACCTGATGAAATGATTGATCATAATGATAATACGCAGACTATTTCAATTCAGGGCTATCGCAATAATGTATTGCCAATTTGTACTTATGGTAGTAGCTTGTCTGTTGGGCATGGCTTTACTGAGGCGATAAATCATATAACTACTGAGATTGCACAGATATTTGATAATCAGACGACAGTTCATGCGGTTAATAGTGAAATTAGTGTCGGAGGTGATGAAGTTCCACAAAACTCATGGTCGGATAGTAGCAGCTGTACTGGAGATTGGGCTGATATGAATACTTATACTGCACTAGATAAATCACAGCTATTCTTTAGCAGAGTTTCAGAAGAGAATAAATCTCTTAAAATATCAGGTTGGCAGCAAATTGTTCAAGAAGATAATGACTCTAAGATTGGTAAAAATGCTTTAGGCGCTGAACATATCGGACATGTATGGGTGTGGAATTCATCTAAAGGTGGGGTAAATGATGCTATTACACTCGCAGATAAAGGTTATCCAACTGTATTGGCATTTGCGGATAAGTCATATTTTGATATTGCATATAATCCATCAATGACAGAGCCAGGCTTTACGTGGTCAAGTAAAAACATGGATAGTTATAATGTGCTAAGTATGGCGCAAGATGTGGCGAAAGTACGGAGTAAAGTATCGCAACCTGGTTTGATTCGTGGTGTTGAAGGTACATTGTGGTCAGAGAATTTACCAAGTTTTGATCATCTGATGTATATGGCATTACCTAAGATACCAGCATTATCCGAAGTGGCTTGGAGCTATGACTACTCAGCACCAAATAAAAATAATGAATGGCAAGACTTTGCTAAACGCATGGGCTGTGGTAAATCTGGATATTTACATTATGTAAACAAGACTTATCAAGTAAATTATCGTGGTTATCCAAATGGTATCACAAAAGAAATACCAGTCTCAGCAGGAATTTGCTCAGATAAAGTTGATGATCTAGATGATGAGATGATAAAGTAAATAAAAAGCAGTGATTTTTCACTGCTTTTTATTTGGATTTATTAAAGAGTAGTTGTAATTAATAGAATCAATCTACAAACTTTGTTAATCATCAAGTTAGTTTGTATTTTTGTAGTATAGTTTCATTTTATTAAATTTGCTCTAATAATTTTGATTTTTTATCTAGAAACTCATCTTCTGTAATTAATCCTTTATCTCTAAGTTGAGCAAGCTTTTCAATTATCTCAAAAGGAGAGTTGTTATTTATTTCTAGCTTATTATTCAATGAATCAATTACTTTTTGTGCGCTACTTACAAAGGATTTAGCTGCATTTTTTTGAATTTGTTTGATTGTTGAAGATCCTGCCGCATTCTCAATAAATATTTCCCCAAATATAAGACCTGTAGTTACAGATATTGAGTTTATTTTGTCTAGGTTGATAGACTGTTGTTTTAAACCAACCAACATACCCTTATCTAAGAAAATTATTCTCTTGTTTGTTAAGGTAATCAGCCATGTATTACCATTCATTAAGCCTGAGCAGAAGCATATAAGTAACTCTCTATCTAAAAATATTTCAGGTAAATAGTTTAATTCTTTTTTTGTAAAAAAACTGTCGTCACCAATTTCTTTAGCTAGCTTTTTATAAGTAACTTTAAGTTCGTCCTTAGTAAGGTTTTTAATGTCAATCATTGCAAGATCCTTATTAAAATATACAATTGATGTAAGTATGAATACATAAAACTTGTACTATTTATTACAAGTCAAATGCTGTACCATGAGCTAATCTTGGTAAAGCTAAATGAGTTGCAATAGTCTGCCCAATATCTGAGAAAGTTTCACGAATACCTATATTGGTTGCTTTACCATTGTGATAACCAAATACAGGAATATGCTCACGAGTATGATCGCTTCCAGTCCATGTTGGGTCACAGCCGTGATCAGCTGTAAATAGTAAGATATCATCATTGGCTAAACTAGCGATTAATTCAAGGATGCGTGTATCAAAATACTCAAGCGCTTCTTTATAACCAACTACATCGCGACGATGTCCAAAATTCATATCAAAATCAACTAGATTTGTCATGATGAAAGTTGGTTTTTGTTTGTATGCCTTGATTGCTTCAATAGTTTTATCAGTGAGTTCAGGTAAGCCACTTGCTTTAATTTCAACAGTGGTACCTTGGTGCGCATAAATATCCCCAATTTTACCGATTGCTACAACTTCGCCACCATGTTCCTTACATACATCAAGCACGGTTGGAGCACTTGGTAATACAGAGTAATCTTTACGATTTTTTGTACGAGCATAATTTGCTGAATTATCGCCTGTGAATGGACGTGCAATTACACGGGCAATATTATATGGTTCTAATTCTTCACGAACGATTTCACACAATTTGTATAAATTATCCAAACCAAAATGTTCTTCATGGCAAGCAATTTGGAAAACCGAGTCTGCTGAAGTGTAGAAAATTGGTTTATTTGTTTTGATGTGCTCGTCACCTAGTTCAGCAATAATAGTTGTACCTGAAGCATGACAATTACCAAGATAACCAGTAATACCAGCACGATCTACGATTTTGTCTAATAATTCTTGTGGGAAACTATTATCATGAGAAGTGAAATATCCCCAGTCAAAAGTAACAGGGCAACCAGCTATTTCCCAATGCCCACTCGTGGTATCTTTGCCTGAGCTTTTCTCTTTACTTGCGCCATAAAATCCATGTACATCATATGCACCATTATCACAATGAAGTTTTTTCTTATTCACATCTTGATATGCTTTACCAAGACCTAGTTTTAATAAATTTGGAATATTAAATGGTAGTTTGTGATCGGTACAATATTGATCAATATGCCCAAGTGTGTCGCTGCCAGTATCGCCAAAATTTTTTGCATCAGGAAGATGTCCAATACCAAATGAATCTAGTACCATTACTATTACGCGTTTGTTCATGATTTACCTCTTTTTTGCTAGTGTTGTTTGCTTTATCTAAATTGGGTTAATAAACTGTCTTATCAACCACACTAGTCTTGTCATTTAATACGTTTAACACATCCCCAAGTAAGCTTGATGCACCAAAACGGAAATTATCTGAATTAATCCAGCTACTGCCCATGATTTTTGTAGTTAAATCTAAATAGTCTTTCGCTTCACTCACTAAGCGGATTCCACCAGCAGCTTTGAATGCGCAATTTTTACCAGATGATTTGATTGCATTTAGCATAATCTCAGTTGCATCTAATGTTGCATTTACCGCAACTTTACCAGTTGAGGTTTTAATGAAATCAGCGCCATTTTGAATTGAGATTTCACTTGCTAATTTAATTAGTTCAGGGGTTTTTAATTCGCCACTTTCAATAATTACTTTTAGCACTTTATTGCCACAAATTTCTTTAGCTCGCTTAATCATAGTTGCGCCAATTTCTTGATTGCCAGCAATTAATGCTTTGTATGGAAACACAATATCTACTTCATCAGCACCTAAATTAATTGCATCAAGTGTTTCTTTTAGAGCTAATTCTAGATTATCGCCGCCATGGGGGAAGTTGGTAACAGTTGCTATTTTTACAGTTGGATTGTGTTCAGATAAATAATTTTTAGCAGTAGGAATAAATTGACGGAAGATGCAAATTGCAGGTACAGAACCAAACTCAGTTTTGGTTTTTTTGCATAGAGCTAAAACAGTATCATCAGTGTCATCGTCATTTAAAGTAGTTAAATCAATTAAACCTAATGTTTGTTTAGCGTAATCTTTCAGTGACATAGTAAATCCTTTTTATGAATTTTATTTATTGATATTTTATCATATAAATGATGTGGCTAAATTACGATATAGTGAATTATTAAATTTATAATTACAATACTTATTATGCTAATGTTATCAAAGCTTGTCCATGAGATTTTTGCTTGTCTAAAGGTGTGATTATTTGAAATACCACGAGAGTGTAAAGATATGCTGATAGTATGTGCACAACGTGATGCTGCAACGAGTAGTGGTATTGCAATCATTGGTGAAAAACATCTTTTACCAAAGCGCATTTTATAGCTAGTCTGGATTTTGCTAAATTCATCTTTTAGATAGCTTAGAGCGTTATTGGTTGCAAGTAGTGCAAAGCCAATTTTGATGTTGATTAATTTTCGTTGCATGAGTTCGATAATGAGCTGTTCATTTGGTAGATTGATTACATAGATGAATGATACTAATGATAAGCTAAATAGTCTTATGCAGAGGCTTATAGTTGTAGTTAAATCGTTGTTACTAAAATATTTACTGGCTAGAAAATACCCGAGTAGTCCAGGTAATAAACTAATCGCGAATATTAATATTGGAATATATGATAACTTACGCTTACCAATTAATAATGGAATTATGCTTACAAATAGGATTAGTGGATAATTCAAATTGCTGTTGCTATTAAATATCGCAACTATGCTAATTATAGGAATCAAGCAATAATTAAATGGGTGCATTATTCGCGCCATAATTGACTATCTTTTAAAATATACCAAGAGTGTGCAACAGCTTGATTAAACTCTTCGTCATGACTAATGATAATAAAACTATGTCCAAGTTTAGCAAGTTTTTTAATGATTTCTAATAGAATCACTTTATTAGCGAAGTCTTGTCCAAATGTTGGTTCATCAAGTAAGATTAATTGGCGTGGTTTAAGTAATGTAATTGCCAAAGACAAACGGCGCTTTTGCCCTTCAGATAAACAATATGGATTATTCTGAATTTGTTCAGTTAAATCAAATGTATTGATTAGTTCAGGGTTGTCTTTGAGTTCTTCTGCAACTGAATTAAATAAAAAATGATTTTCTGGATTTTGCCAAAGCAGGCTCACTTGCTGCCAATATTCTTTTTGCTTGATATTTGTAATATCTTTATTTTGTAAGAATATTGAATTTTGTGATGGGATTAATTTTGCAATCAATTTTAATAATGTAGATTTACCATTGCCATTTTTGCCACTAATGACAGCAATTTCGCCTTTGTGTACTTTTAGGCTAATATTGTTTAATAGATTATCTTTGGCATCTTTATAGGCAAAGTTTAAATTTTGTATATTTAATAATATGTCATTTGAATTATGAGGAATCTGATTTGTAGGATATTCATTGTGCCACTTATATGAGTCTAGGTTTATTTCTTCAATTTGATTATTTGCAATATTAATAATTCGACTAACAAAGTTTTTATAATAATGTTGATTGTGGTCAATGATGATTACAGTTTTATCAGTTGCATATATTTTTAAAACCTCAATTATTTGCTGTGCCGAATCCGCATCTAAAAATGCAGTTGGCTCATCAAGTAATAATACCTCTGGCTCGGTCAATAAAATTGAGAGTAGATTTATCTTTTGCTTTTCACCACCTGATAGTGTGCTAATTTTTCTGGTTAATAAATGTGTAATAC
>RXKI01000065.1 GCA_003962895.1 Neisseriaceae bacterium | reverse complement strand
AGTTTACAACAGGTACAAGCACTACAGTACAATACATTAACCAAGTAACAAGCAATACTATTACAGCGATTAATAAAGTAATAAAACCGCTTGATTTTATTGATTATAATTTTGTTGAAACAAACAATAACAAAGTTTTAACAGATAATCCAAACACAACAAATAATATTGGTTCAAATGATTATTATTGGCTAAGTATGTTTAGTACTGGTAATACTTTTTATTCTGCAACCATAACAGGTTATAATTCTAGTAATAGTGTTGTTTCAACTGATAACATAATTAATACCAATACAGGTAATACAGTTAATCTATATCGGTTAGGAGTTGGTACAGCCAATTTAAGAAGATTTATTAGTAATGGCTTGGTGGATCAATGGAGTAAGTACATTGTAGAACTAAAAAATAATAGTGGTAATACACTGTACAGTTATACATTTAACGTACAAGATTGTACAGGTAAACATAAAGATACATACAGGTTTATTTGGTTAAACAACAAAGGTGCTTTTGATGCTTATACGTTTAACAAAAAAAGTGTAAAAGAAACTAATATAAAGCGTACACAGGTAGGTAATACTATTAGTAATTTTAATTCAAATAACATTTACGGTTACGATTATACAGCAAGTGAAACATTTGTAAGTAATATAAACCTAACAGATTCTTATACAGTAAACACAGATTGGATAACAGAAGATACATATAACTTCTTAACTACTTCTTTGGTTACTTCACCTATCGTTTATCTTCAACAAAATAGTAAGTTAATTAGTGTATCAATTAACAATAATAATACAGTAAAGAAAACACGTTTGAACGATGGATTAATAAGTTTAGAAATAAACTTTACTCCAAACTTATCATACCAAAGACAATCATATTAAAATTTAAAAGCTAGTAAATTAACTAGCTTTTTTTGTATCAATTATTTCTATCAATAATTTTTCTTTTGGATTTTTTGTCATGTAATCGAACACGATTTTGTTTAATTCTTGTTCTGTTACTTTGCTATTCAATACAGCTTTATCTTTATTAATAACACCTATTCCTTTTCCAACCAAGATACATCCTTTAGTATCTTGGTTTGTGTTACCTGAATGTATTAGTATATATTCAAAGCCTACTACATTTAAAAGCCAAATCAATTCCCTTTTAAAATTTGGTGAAAATCTTTTAGATAGTTGATAAACACCTGAAGGTATTGCGGTTTCTGCATAGATTTTTTTTGTTCTTACTGCATCTTCCAATGTATCACAAAAGTATTTATCGTTAATGTATAATTCTCCGATTGTATAGTCATTTCCATAGTCATACCTGACCAATTTTAGTTTTAACATAAAAATTTAATAATTAAAAAAAATAGTTTAGTTTAAATTGTATCCTCTCCCCCATCAATTAAGTTTATACTAGACATACTACCAAAACCCCTTACTTCATCTAAGCCACAATTAATTAAATTGTATGGTGATGTAGCTAAAGGTGAACGTACTGTGTCTACACCAGCGTCTATTATATAGTAAACATCGCTTGGATTTACACTTTCATTTTCTAACTGTATTTCACTTGGTTGAAAGCCTGTTTCATTGGTTAGTTTAAATAACTCAACTTCTGTACTTGTGTTGGAAAGTGGATTGTAGTTACTTATTCTGTTTACTCGAAAGTTTTGCCCCATGACTTGTACATAGTTTCTAAAACTAAAATTATAAATATCTAAAGGAGTTAAGTATATATAACACTTTAATAACTTACTGTCTTTACTTGTTATGTTATCTATGTAACTTTTATAAAATCTATTATATAAATTAAAGTTTGTATATGCTTGTATTCCTGACCAAAATACTTGTCTTGGTGTACCAAATAGTATATCAACGTTTGGACGTGTAGGGTTATCCGTGTGTCCGTAAAAAGGTAGCAATGTACTATACATTATTCGATTTATAGTGCCATTTTGTGCTTGTAGTTTTAAACTAAAATTTGATCTAACTAATATATTATTACTAGTATACAGCAATCGTATATTGTTCTTATCTCTTTGCGTTATATTGCCGTTCTCATCTGCATCATAACAGCGTGGTGCAATTAGATTAGTAGTAGCAAATTTGACTGGTAGAAGTGGTGAAAAAATAACTTCTACTTTTTTATTTTGTGTTACAAAATCGTTTTGTACTTCTACTTGCTTTTGTCCATAAACTTCACCACCGTATATACGTGTATAGGCTTGATTATAATAATCATCATCTTGACTATACGTAAATGTATATGTCTTTGCATCTATTTCCGAAATCGGTTTAAAACTAACAGGCTTAGAAGTATCTAGCTTTTTATTCCAATCTAGTATAGTGTTATTGGTGTAAAAATCTTGAAATGGTTCGATTACAAGTGTTTTACCTGTTTTATCCTCTTTATCAATATCGACTTGTAAATTAAAGAGTTTAAAAGTACTTAGTAATAAATCCGTACATGAAACATCTTTAGGTATAAAAGAATTTAAAACGTATGTATCCCCACTAAATAATAAATTTGATACAGATTCTAATTTAAGTGTACTTGTTTGTATAGTATATGTGTAGTTTGCATTATTTGTTTGTCTTACTATTGCGTTATTATCTACTCTTCTTATTTGTCCAGTTACTTGTACATCAATTTCAAAAAAATATTGTTCACCACTTTCACATCTTATATTTGTAGCATTTAAATTAACAGATTGATTTAACCCATTAAAAAAACTACCACCGCTTTGCATTACTACTGTACCTTGTGGTGTATTATTATTATATCTTACAAATTTTTTTAAAAATAAATTTATACCACTTAAATTTTGATACAGTTCAAAATAACAATTAACACCATTTATTGTAAATGTAGTTGGCAAACTAACATTAATATTATAATCAAAACTATAATAACCTTGTTTATTAATAGTTATTAAGTCTGTTTGTGTATTAACTAAATTACTAACGTCACTGTATGGTAGATTTTTGTCGTTTGGATTAAATAATGTACGTTTATTTGCTTTAGTGCCAACACTACCAATTTGTGTATATGTAGTACCTTGTCTATCATCGTAATCAACTAAATTTGTTGTATATGTAGTTGCTGTACTAGCTACATAAGCAGTTCTATTTGTTATTTCGCTTAATGGAAGGTTATAAGTATCGAGGTAAGGGATTAAAAAAGAATTAAAAAATGCAGATTTTAAAAATTTTGATTTATAACTGTAACCAGCTTTTTCAAAAATACCATTTATATAGCTACTTAAACTCCATGCTGGGTATACTTTGTTTAATTCAAATTCACTTTCAATCTCGTTACCTTTATCAATCAAAGGGAAACAATAATAGCTATAACCGCTAACGACATAATTTATATTATCTCTTACACTAGCATCTATAGCACTTACACAATCTCTCCAATGTTGTATTTTATTTATATTGACTACATTACTAGCATCTACAGTATTGTTATTATGATTAACATTAGTTATTGTACCGCTTGGCGTACGTAACTGTTTTATCACATTACTTGCAAGATCAAGATCGGTTAATTTAAGATTTTTAATACTGTTAAAAATGCTACCTAACTGACCTTTAAAGGACAAGTTATAAGTTATGTTACCCTTTACGTTTACTACTTCTTCTAGTTTACAATAGCCATTAAAGATTGGTAAACCATCCACGTATATTACTGCATCTGTACGCAAATTAGGATTAAAATCGGGGGTGTAGTTAACGCTTAAATCACTGGATAGAATTTCTTTACTAATCTCAAAGATGTGGCTAAAAATCTTGTTATTGTTTTTTGTTCCTTGGACTTGAACGGTGTAAGATGTATCTGTTTTGCGTTGTTCGGGATTGCGTATGTCG
>RXKI01000079.1 GCA_003962895.1 Neisseriaceae bacterium | reverse complement strand
CTGCAACCAATTTTTGGTGTTGAGCAATCCCCGCCATTCCAGCGGTTCTGATATTGATTGCTGCATTCAGATCTCTACTAATTTCTAAATTACAGCAATCGCATTTATATATGCGTTCTGACAAAAGTATACTTGATTTGACATTTCCGCAATTACTACACTTCTTCGTAGAAGGAAAATATCTATCAATTATTAAACTTTTTTTGCCATGTAATTCGCATTTATATTCGATCATTTTCCGAAATTCATAAAAATATGAATCTTTCTTCAAGTGACCAATAAAATCTTTGACGGAAAGATCTTCCAAGCATATGAAATCATAGTCTCGTACAATTTGCAAACTAAGTTTATGATAAAAATCCTTACGTTGATTTCTAACGTGTAAATGAATTTTACTCAACTTCTTTTTATACAAATTAAAACGAGAACTATCTTTACATGCTCTGCTCATCTTTCTTGAATACCTAACTATTTGATTTTGGCTTTCTTTCAAAAATTTAGGTATTGAAATTTCTATTTTGTTTGATAAAACAAACGTTTTGCTATTTAAGTCAATTCCAATTGACTTGTTTATATCTAATTTGTTATTGGTGATGACTTCTTTGGTGCAATGAAATACAATAAAATATTTAAAATTTTCATACTTAATCGTGCAAGATTTGAAATTAGTAGGAAAAGACCTATGAAATTTACATTTTAAATTACCCAATTTAGGTAATTTGATTGTTGAATAATCCATATCTAGTTGTTTACTACTAATCATTAGAATATTGATGGATTTAACTGGTTGTCTTTTACTTTTAAATTTTGGAAAGCCTTTTTTCTTTTTAAAAGATGCTTTCATTGCTTTTTCCAGATTTTTTAAAGTTTGCTGAAGAGTTGTGGATGGTGTTTCGTTTAACCATATTAACTCTTTTTTCAACTTTGTTAAATCTGTACAATTTTGGTAGAAAAAATTAAATTTGTTTGTTGATTTATATGTTTCAATTTCTTTATTCAAAAAGTGATTCCAAATAAATCTTGATTGGCCAAAAATGTTAGCCAATTGATTTTGTTGAGATTTATTTGGGAAACATTCAAATTTGAAATTAAGATTCAATTGAAACCAATAAAGAAAAATTGTATACTTATTTATATCTAATAATTTTATAGGTAAATGAATATTTCATCCCTGTCCTAAAGAACAGGGCTTTCATATTCATCTTTTTTGGTAAACAAAGTGGTGGAATTAGTTGTTGGTCAACATTATCGTTTTAAATGTAGTCATGAGCAGTTGGTATATTTGGGTTATAATTGGAGTGGTAATGGTCATTGGCATCAATTTGCGTTAGTAGAAGAACCCAAAGTAGTGTGGGCAGAAATACCAAAGAGTGATTTGTTTTTGATCACACACTATGAATAGAAGTTGCTCTCCTTTTTATTATTTTTTCTCCACATTATAATAATATTTCACAAACAAAAATTTATGAGGTTTATCATGAAGCAAGTTTTATCTGTTTTTTGTACAAAAGTTGATGGTGTGTTAATTACTTCTGAATTTAGAATAACTAATATTTTCGTACCGGATCATGACAATAAAGACTTTCAGTTACAATGCTTTGAGTCTAAAAGAGAATCCAGATATGGTGTTAGTAATGCACTATTGATATCAAATTTGTTTATGGGTGTGCCTGTAGATTATGTATGTTTTGTATCCGTAAAGCATGACGATGGTGAAAATTTTCACGCGTTTGTTAATAACAGTGAAGATGTGATGTTGGCAGAAGATTTATATGCACAATTATTGAAGTATTTCAATGTTGAAATTAAATCAAAAGATATAGTTGATTGGACGAAGATTAATTATCGTCACAAATATGATACAGCTGAAAATACTGAACATCCTATGGATCATAAATGTTTTAAGTTGTATGGTGATTTGTTTCCAACGTCTTGGCGGTGTATTGATATTACCACAGTTAGTGATCCCGTATTTGTTATTAATAATACTTGGCACATACCTTTGCGTGTTGCTATGAGACACGGGTTGTTAAGATGATAAAAAGGGAGCGATGCTCCCTTTTTAATTAGTTTTGTTAAGGACTTCCAGAAGTCCAAAAAATGGGTAATTTTTCCAAATTACCTTTTTTAAAAATTTCCAATTGGTAGCCATGGAAATAACCTTTTATCACCAAATTTTTTACAATATAATAAAAATATAAATTTTATAAATTTTGTATATAAAAAGGTGAGGTTGTTATGACAAGTTTAGCTATTCGTTTAGATTCTAATGATAAAATAGTGTTTGTTGATGGAAAAACAAACAAGGGCTATTTTTATTATCGTAATGTGAGTTTTACTGACTCACGAGTGGTAAATTTATTTAGTAAACATTATTACGAAGATTGTATTGATGCTGTTTCAGCGGAATTTAGTATTAGCAAACCGCTTGCTATGATTTGGCTTCTTAATTATAAAAATACGTTGGAGGAAATTCAAGAATTGAAATTAAAAGATAGCGAATTACAGCTATGTTACATGTTACGGACAAAAATTTCGAATTTGAATTGGTTAACACGTCTAGTTTTTAAAATTAAAGAGCGTCCAAACATTCCTTGGTATACTTGGTCAATGTTACCAACAGTTAAATCACCATTACTTTTAGAAGCACAAACAGTGCAAGATATTGAATTATTCCAAGAATATAATAAACATCTATTATTAAAACAAATCAAACCAGGATGGTCTAAAGTTTCTATAATAGATTATATTTATAATCAAACAGGTCTTTCTAAAGATGTTGTTGAATATTGGACAAAAGCAGGATTTGTATATAGAGATTTAATGTTGAATGTTGGTTTATTTAAAGAAATGGATATTCGTTATGTCGAAAACACTCGTTATGGTATGACTTTAATTGATGTTTTTAAGGCGGGTATGACACATCGGAAGTTATATAATTTGATTATGAAAACAGCAGATGTTAAGATACCTTATGATGTGTTTTTAAAATCATTGGATTTAACCTTTACAGTATATTTTAGAAACGCTCAGGCGTTATCAGGTTGTTATAATTGGAAACAATATTTAAGAGACAAATATAATGTTAATACGGAAACGGGGTATCTGTATTACGCCAACACATATATGGTGGCAGAATGGGCCATCAAGCATCATAAATGGAGTAGTAAAGTTAATACATATACGATGGATGATGGTTCAGAAGTTAATATTTATAATCATCATTATGTAGAATATATTACAGATGAAATGTTAAAGTCAGGATTGAAGACTTCTCCTTCTGTGATTGAAGAAGCATTACGTGAACGGATTAATACAGATGTTTTGTTGCAGTTGAAAAAATATACTGATTTGCCAGTATTTGAACGAACTATTAAAAATGATTGTATCAAACAGATTGTTACAGTTGAACAGTTGGTTCAAGAAGGTACAAATATGAATCATTGTGTGACAGGTTACATTAAGAAGATTGCACACAAACAATGTTACATCTTTCATGTTGATGATGGTACAGAGCATGGTGCAACTGTTGAAGTTGTTAACAAAGGTTCAAACTTTAAAGTAGTGCAGTGTCGTACGTATGCAAATGGTAGTGCTCCAAAGGCATATGAAATTGCTTGTAAAGAATTTAATTAACGAGGTGTGTGATGGAAATCAAAGTTTGTTTATTAGTTAAATCTGAAAAACATAATTTATCTTATTATGTTGATGCTGATGGGGTGATTTACAAGGAGAAGAACAAAGGAGGATTGGTTCCTTGTACTCTATACAAGAATCAATCTGGTATGTATACTATTTCTCAGTTTGGTATTACGTTTAAAGAGATGTTAGCTGCTAATAAAATTTCTGGTAGTATTTTAACATCATCAGTAGCGAAATACTGGTTT
>RXKI01000124.1 GCA_003962895.1 Neisseriaceae bacterium | reverse complement strand
TGAATAATTCAAACATAGGATTTTGAGGATTATATTGTTGGATATCTCCTTTTAGTTTATAAGGAGTTCCATCATCGTTGTAAATTGGCATAATATTATATATTAGTTTAAATTAAGTTTAGGAATTATTCCAACAGTTCCACCATCTACTGCTAGTGTATATGCTGTTGGAAATTTTTCTATAAAAAGTAATTGATCTGAGGTTGTTGTTCCGTAAAATCCGTAAATTGTAGCTTCCTCTGAAAATGTGAAATCTTGAAGAGGATACACTGCTAAATTTGACCCTTCTACAGTGTCTATTGTCCAAGATGCATAGCTAAGTGTTTTTGCCACGTAACCAGCTTCGTCACACTCAGTAATGTCTCCAATAACTGTAGATTTTGATGGAGTTAGATTATTTTTAAACAATCTAAGAAGAACTCCTCCAGAAGGAGATGAAAGAATATAGTTCAACATAAGTAAATCTGCTGAATTAGGTACAACTAAAGCCATTTTATCCCTTTTGTTTGACTATTTGAATTTTTGTGTTTTGTATTTTGTTTTATCTTAATCTTATATAGCACAATGACTCTTTATAATAAAGATGGTTCTGTTTATAAACTTTCCTCTCCTAATAGACTTATGAGAACCCAAACTCTTTGGGAAAAAGATCATATTTTTTATAATTTAGATTGGCTGGGAAAATTTGAGCAAATTTTATTTGAAATAAACAAGAAATTAAAGAAAATAGAAGCTGAAGAACAAGGATTTTTATATCAAGAAGTAGAGGCTAAAGAAGAAATTGAAGAAAATTCAATTGAAGAAGTTCAAATTGAAGAAGAAATTTTAGTAAAAGAAGAGCCTTCTTTAGAAGAAATCTTCTTTTCTAAAGAAGAACCTAAAAAAGAAACTATTGTAGAAGAAAAACCAAAATCAGTCCCGAAATTAAGTTCTGAGCTAGATAAAACTTTTGTTTTTTGTCTTCCTGCTTTTTACGAAGACAGAAAAGATGATTTGTATGGAGATACATATAAATCTTTGAAATATGGGAACGCTTTTTCTATGGAAGCTGTGATAATTTCTCAAAATGATCTTTGCTTAGAAATTTGGACAAATGTTGAAAGTATAGAAAAAGGTTCTGTTTTATATCCAAAAACAGGATTCAAAAGATGGTGGAAGGTACAACAGAAAAAGCCAAAAGCTCAAGGTTGGGTTTTAACGATGATTCCTTCTGATTTCCATCCATCTTTTGACGGAATTTAATCTTTTGGTGGTACTATTTTTGCCTCATAGCCAGCTTTTTTGAGTTGTTCTTTATGATCGTCAACTGCTTTCATATAAGAAATTTCATAAACATCTGTTATGAGTTTGTAAAATTGTTTTATATCTTCGTCCGTTTGCAGAGAGACAGACAATCTATTTATAATAGATTCGTTTTGTGAATATCTTTCCTTTAAGACTTCATACATAGTCTTTTTTATTTGATGTCCACGAACATTACTAAAATAATCTATCCAATTACTCATGCTCCTCTTTCCGCAGCACTTCTAATTCTTTTATGTAATTCTTGGTATTCTTGTTGCCCAATCCATTTGTTGTTGAGCCATTTAAGAACCATAGCTGCCAAAGAATTATAGTATCTTTGTGGTAATTTTTCTGTTTCAAAGTCAGGATGTTTAATTAAATCAATCCATCTCTGTGCTGAAGCTAAGTAATGGAAGTCTTCATTACTACTATTTGGATCGTAAATAGAGCTTTTTGTTCTACCCGCTTGTGGTGTTTGAACAGGCTCTGAAGTCCCTTGAGACGGAGTGATTTTTCTAGCAGCCAACATTCTTTTAAGTGAATTCCCCTGTTCAGGAGATTGGGCGTCTGATTGTTTTTGAACATTTAAATGGAATTGGTTATCAATCCAGTTTTGCAAAGCATGAAGAACTCTTTCTTCGCTATCTGGTCTGATTTCTATTTCTCCACTATTCATCGCTTTTTCTGCCCATTTGGACACAAAAATACTATACTTATTGCCATTTGCCAATAATGATTTTTTGCCAATTTCCCAAGAAGAAGTTCCATATAAATTTTTCATTGCTTCAAATTCCGAAGAATTTTTGAATTTTTCTATTACTTCATTTTCATCTTCTTGCATAGAAATATAAGGTTTTGCAGAACCAGCAGGAAGACTAGTTGATTTAGCCGTATTCGCTACTACTGGAGCATCTTGTTTGCCGAAATTATCCAAAACTAAAGGATGGCTTTTAAATCTAGCAACAAGTTGTGCTGCATCGCTTGCTCCATCGTCGATCCATCCTTTAATTTCATCGTCAATATCTTTATCAAGTCCATCTGAATCGGCTCCTCGTGATTTAGAATAAACTTTCTTTAAAAGTTCTTTAATTGCATTGATGACTTCTGCTCTATCTAAAATAGAAGAAGAAATTTTTTCAATATCTGTAGGATCAAGTTTTGATTCTTGTTCTTTACTGTCTGCTTCTTCTGCATCTTTTTGCATTTGTTTCAATAAAGTTCTAAAAGCATCTACGTTATAAGCCGTAGACCCAGAATCAAGCCAATTGATTTGAGGAAGTTTTCTTCTGCCTTGACCTATTTCTCCCGCTCCTGCTTTAGAAGCCCTATCGACGGCAGAATTGTCGATAGAATCGCCAATTTCCCCTCCTTCCGCTCCTGTAGTATGGCGACTAATATCTTTTAATTTTGCATCTAAAATTCTTCTTCTTCTAGTTCCAGAACCTAAATTAGTTTGTGCAAAAGTTCCAGTAAAAGAATCTGCATAATCAACTCTTCCATTTTTAGTTAGAAGTTTTGGGTCTCCAAGATTGTCTAAAGCATGTGTTACAACAATTCCGTGAATGGAAGAAATATTTTGTCTAATTGCTAATCGTTCGTTAGACCCAGCACCTCCACATTTTGAGCCGCCTGCACATCGTATAATGCCAGTTCTGAAGTCATTATATACCTTTGCACCAGATGCTTTATCTGTTACAAGGTCCATTCCTCCATTTTCTGATCCTCCGAATATTTTTTGGTATAAATCTTCATATCTTGGGTCTGCACGAGAGATAAAATACTTTCCTTTTGAATTTTGATTCAAATGGAAAGCAGCGGGTGCTTGATGCCCCTTATCGCCAGATTTGTGATATTCATCTGCACTTACTTTTACATATCTTTTATTTCCTTCTTCATCTGGAATTCCTGTAAGTTTGTCTTTTAAAGAATCCCAATTAAATCTTCCAGTTCTTGTTCCTGTTTCGTCTTTTTCATAGTCAGATTCTTCGTCTCCTACTTCACGAAAAGCGTGAGCAGGATTTACAATTGGAACCCAATGGTCTTGTTCTACTCTTTTTCCTTTATTGTCTTTTGTAACAAATTTCTTTGGCACATGAGGCAAGTAAACATCTGGCATTATTATTTTGCCATCTTCTACTCTAAATTTTCTAGAATCAGGGCTTAAAGGCTCGCCAGATGCTGATGTAACAGGGCTTCCGTCTGGATTTTTCAAAGGTATTGCAGGAGAAAGTAATCTTCCTTCCTCTGCGTCTTTCATAGTAGCTTCTTTTGCCATTCTATTGGCATCATTTCTTTTTTCGTTTTCCTTTGCGTATTTTCCAGATGTGGTTAATTCTCTGTAAATTCTTTTGAAATGTTTTTTCTCTTGTCTATCCCAAGTCCAATGATCTTTCATTGGCTTGTTTGTACTATTGTGTAATACAGGACGCCATTCTGCATTTTCTGGAACTTCTAAATCTCCAAAAACTCCATGTTGATTTAGATTCATTAAATTATGGACCACCTTATCAGCACCCGTCTTATCTGGCCACGATCCTGATCCACGGGTAGTTCTTTTCTTTTCTCCGTTAAGATCATGGATAAATGGATGTGCTAAGTCATATCCGTATTCTCCATGAGATTTTTCAAAATCTTTTAAGCCAGA
>RXKI01000037.1 GCA_003962895.1 Neisseriaceae bacterium | reverse complement strand
GCATGAAAAGCATGGACTAAAAGGAGATTTATACATACCTAATGCAAAGAATAGATATGTAATAGAAGTAAAACATTATTGTGATGATCATTTAACTAGCAAAGTACTAACAGGTAAAGATCCTCAATTGCTGCAGTTTTGGCAACAAACTGTAAGAGAAGCTAATCAAGTACATAAAGAGCCATTACTAATATTTAAGTTTGATAGATCAAAGTTGTTTGTAGCTTATGAAGATGAAGCTTTAATTGATGATAGGTTTATCTATATACAAGCTGCTGATGTTAATATGTTCTTTTATGTATCTATGTTAGATAGCTGGATTAAGAGTAATCCGAGGTTTATAGAATGAGTAGATCTTTTATTAAAGAAACAAATAATTTAATGATTGTAGATGCTTTTAATTTAGCATTTAGATATAAAGATACAGAAAAACCTTTTGTAGAAGATTATATTAAAACTATATCTAGTTTAGGTAGAAGTTATGATGCATCAAGAATTATATTAGCTGCTGATAAAGGAGCTTCTTCATATAGAACTAGTATATATCCTGAGTATAAAGGTGATAGAGCAGAAAAATATGCAGAACAAACTGAAGAAGAAGCTAATAAATTTAAAGAATTTCTTCAAGAATATAGAAATGCTCTCACTGAAGCTAGTAAAAGATGGGAATTGTTAAGATTTGATAATACTGAGGCAGATGATATAGCTGCTTATATAGTATCTAAAAAAGAATTAGAGGATAGATATAAACACATTTGGCTAATTTCATCAGACAAAGATTGGGATTTATTAGTAAATCATTTTGTTAGCAGATTTAGTTTTGTAACTAGAAAAGAAACTACGTTAGATAATTGGATTGATCATTACGATTTTGACAAAGAATATTTATTGTCATTCAAATGTCTTAAAGGTGGAGAAGATAATATTGATGGAGTGGATGGAGTAGCTAAAGCTAGAGCTAACCAACTCTTCCAAGTTTTCGGAAAATTAGATAGTCTGTTAGATTCCTTACCTCTTCCAAGTTCACCTTCTTACTACAAGTCTGTTAATGCGAGTAGAGATTTATTGTATCGTAACTTGCAGTTAATGGATCTAGTCTCTTTTTGTAGAGATGCATTAGGGGATAATACAAAAACAATTGACAAACTTTTGGAGATTTAAAAATGCCTTATTTTGATTCATATAATACTGGTGGCACTCCTGTACCTGATGAAATTGGGTTTGGAATTAATTACAGAAGACCTTCTACATTACAAGATATTATAAAAACCAATGGTTATGATGATCTGAGTATATGGAGGAATCATTTAGATTTATTTGAAGTCAGTTATATTGTATGTTTTCATAGCGACGGTACTGTAAAATTGGAGACAGATTATTATACAGCTAATTTTGATGCTTCAAATAATTATAAATTTATAGGTATAGAATAAATGTGGCCTGATATTAATTTTGATCCTATTAACTTATATAATGCTCCAAAATTAATATATAGAGATAATTTAATAGATTGGTGTAATCATTTAGTTAAATATAATGTTTCTTTCATGGTAGAAATAACTGACACAGAAATTATATTAAATATAAATAGAATGAAAATATTATTTGACAAAAACAAGAATTTTAAAGGAATAGAATGTCTGTAGAGTTACCAAGTATTTATCAGAATATTATACACTTATCTAGATATTCTAGATATGATGAAGCAAAAGGTAGAAGAGAAACCTGGAAAGAAACAGTAATAGATAGACTAACAACTTATTTAAAGTATAGAGTATCTAAACATACAGAACTAAATAAAGAAATTCTAGATAAAATAGATGAGATTGGATTATCTATTCTAAATTTAGATACAATGCCTTCTATGCGTTTACTTATGACAGCCGGCCCAGCTTGTGAAAGAGATAACGTAGCAGCCTTCAATTGTAGTTATGCAGAAATGTCTGGATCTGGTGATGTAGTAAGAGTACTAACACCGGAAATGTTAGAATTAGGTTTTGATTCTCCAATAACTATAAGTATGTCAAAACCAATTTGTTTTGATGAAGGTATGTATATATTATTGTGCGGTACAGGTTTAGGGTTTAGTTGTGAAAGACAAGTAGTATCAACATTACCTGTAATTGGTCATAAATTAAGTAGAAAAATATACGAACCAACTGATGAAAACTTCCCAGGAGTTTATGTAGATGAATTGTCCATATTCAATAGAGAAGAAAATAAAATATATGTTGCAGATTCCAAATATGGATGGGCATCTGCTTTACGAATACTTATCACAGAATTATATAACGGTAATTTCCAAGTATCCTGGGATTTGTCTAAGGTTCGGAAAGCAGGAGAGCCATTAAAAACTTTTGGTGGAAGAGCTAGTGGTCCTGGACCTCTCCAAACTTTGTTTAATTATTGTGTGTCTGTTTTTAGTCAGGCAAATGGTAGAAAATTAACTTCAATAGAAGTTCATGGAATAGTTTGTAAAATAGCAGAGGTAGTTGTAGTAGGTGGAGTAAGACGTAGTGCTTTAATAAGTCTTAGTAATTTATCTGATGATAGAATGAGGCATGCTAAAAGTGGTCAGTGGTGGGAAGCCCATCCTGAATTTGCTTTAGCTAATAATTCAGTGGCATATACAGAAAAACCTGATGTAGAAACTTATATGAGAGAATTCACAGCTCTTATAGAAAGTAAAAGTGGTGAAAGAGGTATATTTAATAGAGTATCTTCTCAAAAGCAGGCTGCAAGATGGGGAAGGAGAATATATGAGGAGAGGTATGGAACAAACCCCTGCTCTGAAATAATACTTCGTCCTAATCAATTCTGTAATTTAACTGAGGTTATAGCTAGAGAGAACGATAATTACGAAACCTTAAAAAGAAAAATAGAACATGCTACTATTTTAGGCACTATACAATCTACTCTAACTGATTTTGTATATCTATCTAAAAAATGGTCAGATAATACTAAAGAAGAAAACCTATTAGGGGTGTCCATAACAGGTATTATGGATAATGAAATTCTAAGTAGAGAAGTTAAAGATATACCTAGAGAATGGTATGGTGATATAGAGATAAAGTATGATACTAAATTAGAATGGGTATTAGAAAGTCTTAGAGATTACTCTAGAGAAGTTAATAAAAAATGGTCTACTATTTTAGGAATAAAAGAATCTACTGCTATAACCTGTGTTAAACCAAGCGGTACTGTTAGTCAATTAGTTGATTCAGCTTCTGGTATACATGCCAGACATAATCCTTATTATATTAGAAGAATTCGTATGGATAAAAAAGATCCTATGTATAAATTCTTAAAAGAAAAAGGAGTTACTGTTGAAGATGATGTTATGTCTCCTAGTAATACAGCAGTATTCTCGTTTCCTATGAAAGCTCCTGAAGGTGCAGTATGTAGGAAGGATAGAACAGCTTTAGAGCAGTTAGAATTATGGTTAATTTATCAAAGATATTGGTGTGAGCATAAACCTTCTGTAACAATATCCGTTAAGGATAATGAATGGCCAAGTGTAGCATCTTGGGTATGGGAACATTTTGATGAAGTAGCTGGTATAAGCTTCTTACCATTTTCTGATCATACATATCAACAAGCTCCTTATGAGGATATAACTCAAGAACAGTATGAAGATATGCTAGAAAAGTCTATATCATATATAGACTTTACAGAGATGCATGAAGGTAGAGATAATACTGAAGGTTCTCAAACACTAGCTTGTGTATCTGGACATTGTGAAATCTAAAATGAAGTACTATTGCTACAACGATCCTATATTTGCTGAAGATTTATACACTGTTATAGGTAATACATTAGTGTATAAATCTGAAGAGGATATTATAAGAGAGTCAAAACATAAAGATTTAGATATTCAAAAACTAATAGATGAATTCGTAGTTGTAAATTGGGCATTGGAAGTATCAGAAGAAGCTT
>RXKI01000118.1:12477-22317 GCA_003962895.1 Neisseriaceae bacterium | reverse complement strand
ATTCACCTCGCCTAGATAAAAATGGTAATAGTATTCGTTCACAAGAAGCAATTAAATACATTGTGAATGCAACTAATGGAAATATGTTTAATCAATAAATATTAATTAAATAAAAATAGTATGACTAACTATGTCGATGAAATTGAAAATAGCTTTGCCTTTTTACGCGAGATAGATAAATTAAAATCAATCTATCGTAAAGCTAAAATTAAATCTGATGGCAATCGCTATGAGAATTCAGCCGAACATAGTTGGCATGCTGCATTAGCCGCACAGGTTTTACAAAATTATTTTGAGCTTGATGTTGATATCAATAAAGTTATTCAAATGCTTCTAGTTCATGATTTAGTTGAGATATATGCCGGAGATACGCCTGCTTTTGCTGAAAATGTAAACTATACTGAGCAGCATAACACTGAATTACTTGCAATTGAAAATTTAGCCAATAAATTCCCACTTGAACAAGTGCAAAAATTTAAAAATTTATGGCTAGAATATGAAGAACTAGCAACCTCAGAGTCTAAATTTGCTTTATGCATTGACCGAATCATGCCAATTATGCAAAACATTCACAATTATGGTGGAAGTTGGCGCGAATTTAATGTAAGTAAATCAAAATTACAAGAACGCAATAAATTATTAAAAGAATTATCACCAAAACTATGGCAATTTGTCAATCAACAGTTTGATATTGCCATTGCTAATGGTTGGATATCAGCAGAATAAGATTTTAGAAAGAGAATTATGGATATAGAACAAATTAATGAAATTGGCTATTTAGCTGATGAATTAGCTAAACAATTAAAAGAGCTTCGGGGGTTTCTTTGACTACAACACCAAGAAGTCTCAACTAGACAAAGTCAATCAAGATTTAGAAGATCCAAACATTTGGAATGATCAAGATAAAGCACAAGAATTAAATAAACAAAAAAAATCATTAGAGAATGTCGTATTAGTTCTAGATAACTTAGATACAACTATTTCAGCTAGCCAAGAGCTCTTTGAATTAGCAAAAGATGAAAAGGATATTGAAACTCTAACCTCAATCAAGCAAGATATTGATGCAGTGAAAATCGATTTAGATAAATTAGAATTTCGCCGTATGTTCTCACATCCAATGGATCCGAATAATTGCTTCATTGATATTCAATCTGGAAGTGGTGGTACTGAGGCACAAGACTGGGCGGACATGCTATTACGTATGTATTTACGCTATGCTGATAAAAAAGGCTTTACCGCTGAAATCCTTGAAGAACAATCTGGTGAAGTTGCAGGTATTAAAAATGCCACAATCAAACTATCTGGTGAGTATGCTTTTGGCTATTTGCGCACAGAAACTGGTGTACATCGCCTAGTTCGCAATTCTCCATTTGATTCAAATAATAAACGCCACACATCGTTCTCAAGTGTATTTGTTTATCCTGAAGTTGATGATAATATTGACATTGAAATTAATCCTGCAGATGTACGTACGGATACTTACCGTGCATCAGGTGCTGGTGGGCAACACATTAACAAAACAGATTCTGCCGTTCGCTTAACACATGTGCCAACTAATACCGTTGTACAATGTCAAAATGACCGCTCACAGCATAAAAATCGCGATGAAGCCTGGAAGATGCTTAAAGCAAAATTATATGAATTAGAGCTACGTAAAAAAATGGAAGAACAACAAAAACTAGAAGAATCAAAAACTGATATTGGTTGGGGGCATCAAATTCGTTCATATGTGTTTGATCAATCACGCATCAAAGATTTACGCACTAATGTTGAAGTCGGAAATATCCGTGGTGTAATGGATGGTGACTTAGACCAATTTATTGAAGTTAGTTTAAAACAAGGTGTATAAGGATGAAAATCAAACAAAAATTATTAACAGTGTCATCATTAGCAGGTCTTGGAATCTGCTTTAGTGGATGTGCAGCAATAGGTATTGGTACCCTAGCAGATCTCGTTCCATCATTAGTTCCAAGCGTTGATGTTACTAATGTTAACGTAAACAATAATGAAATAAACTGTTATCCAGGTAAATATTTTACCTCTGACTACTGTTCAATTCCATTACCGAAATTCATCAGTTTATCAAGTGAGTTTGCCAATCCATTTGGTAGTGAATTCTTATTCTACCCATACCAGTCAGATAACAGCGAGTTAACAATGCATAGATTGACTAGTAAAAAGACAATTGATGAATTAAATATTTTCTTCTTAAAAAACTACCCAGAGTCTAAGGAGTTTAGTAGCTTACCAATTAGCCTACAAACTATATATACCAACATGAAGACTCAGTATATCCCTAAACATGACTATCAAAATTTATATAATAGCTATGTTTATTTATATACAATGAGTGCATTATATTTTGCAACTGATGATTGTAACCGTGATGATAATAGTTTAAAACATGTTGATATTAAAACTTATACCTTATACAAAGCGTTTTCAATTCAATATGCCAATAGTTTACTATATTATATTTATCCATCAGTTGATAGCAAATACAATACTGAGAGTGCTTTATATGATGGAGTATATAAAGAAATCACCAAAATCAATCCAAGTAGATTAACAACTCTTGCCGATAATATCTATGAAAAAACTGTATCCCTTAAACCATTAGACGACTGGAATAATATTTTCTCTGAGTCAGGAATTTCCTTTGGCAATGCTGGTACATTCTCTTGCTCAATTAATGGTGGAACTTTATATCGCTATGGTTACCAATATTTTGGAACACATACACAAGGGATAGATTTACGCGTTAGTTATAAGATTAACAATGTATTAAAACAAATTAAGCCAAATGAAAACCAAGTAAAAATCACTGACTAAAGTATCAGCCTAATAATCATTAGCTATTAAAAGGATTACATCATGGCTAATCTATCATCTGCAAATAAAACAGTAAAAATGCCAGATACAATGGTAATTTTATTTTGTGTAGTTTTTATTGTTTATTTATTTAGTTTTTTAGTTCCTGTTGGTAAATTTGATACTAAACAAATTGACTATCAGATGAATGGTGTTACAAAAACCAAAACAGTGGTAGTAGCCAATAGCTATCAAGAAAAAATTAGTGCTGATGGTAAGCCTGAATATAACCCGCCACAAATTTTTGCAAGCGATGGTAATGCTGGTTTTTTAAATTTCGTACATGACGGAATTACATCTGGAAATAGAGGCGGTGGTGCAGTTGGTGTAATGGCATTTATTTTAATCATTGGTGGTGCATTTGGCATAATTATGCGAACTGGCGTAATTGAAGCTGGCATGCTAAAACTAATTGTCAAAATGAAGCATCGTCAAATCATGATGCTACCTGTGATGGTATTTATTTTTTCATTAGGTGGGGCTGTTTTTGGCATGGGAGAAGAAGCAATCGCTTTTGCGCTTATTCTATCCCCAATGATGGTCGCAATGGGATATGATGCTATTACTGGCGTGTTAGTTACATATCTTGCAACTCAAGTTGGATTTGCCACATCGTGGATGAATCCATTTTCAGTTGCAATTGCACAAGGTATTGCAAATATCCCTGTCTTATCTGGTTCAATGTTCAGAATAGTAATGTGGGCATTCTTTACTTTGTCTTTAATGATTTTTGTTACAATATATGCCCGTTATATTAGCAAAAACCCTGAAAAATCACTTAGCTATAAAACAGATGATTATTTTAGAAAGCAACTTTCAGATATCGATACTACCCAACAATTTGGGTTAGCTTCATGGGCAATAATTGGCGTGCTAACATCAGGAATGGTGTGGGTTGTTTACGGTGTAGTAGTTTACTCATATTATATCCCTGAGTTGTCAACACAGTTTTTCACGATGGGTTTAGTAATTGGTCTTATCGCCGTAATTGCAAATCTTAACAAAATGACATTCAATGAAATTGCCAAATCATTTAAACAAGGTGCTTCAGATTTATTGCCTGCCGCAATGGTAGTTGGTATGGCGCATGGTATCATTATCATGATGGGTGGAACAAATCCAACGGACTATACGATGCTAAATACCGTGTTGAATAAGTCAGCACACTTGCTATCTGGGTTAAATGAATATTTTTCAACTGTTGCGATGTTCTTATTTCAATCCGCATTTAATATCTTTGTAACTTCTGGCTCTGGACAAGCTGCTCTAACTATGCCACTAATGGCACCATTATCTGATTTAGTTGGAGTTGGGCGTCAAATTGCAGTTTTAGCCTTCCAACTTGGAGATGGATGGACTCATTGTATTATGCCAACTTCTGCGGCATTAATGGGTACTTTAGGTGTCGCAAAAATCGAATATTCATCATGGGTTAGATTTATATTTAAATTTTACCTATATCTAATGAGTTTAAGCATTGTTTTTTTAATAATTGCTGTTTTAATTGGTTACCAATAAGGATTAATATCATGGCAAAAGTTCTCGGCATAGGTGGTATATTTTTCAAATCCAAAAACCCACTTGAATTAGCAAAATGGTATAAAGATAATTTAGGGCTAGATACTCAAGATTGGGGTGGTGTAATATTTGCAAATAACCCAGAATGTAGCTATAGCGTTTGGGCACCACATGATGCAGCGACAGATTATTTTCAACCAAGTAACAATAATTATATGATTAATTTTGTCGTTGATGATTTAGTACAAATGATAAATGAACTAAATAGTAAAGGTATTGAGACCACACCAATAATGGATACTGAGTTTGGTTTATTTACACATATCATAGATCCAGAAAATAATAAAATTGAATTATGGCAAGCTAAAAAATAATTTTCAATGATGAAATCTATTGACACTAATATTGATAACTGGCTCCTCTACTCTGTACTTGGGCGAGAAATCCTGTCAAAGGAACGACAGTTTTACTCAAACAACATAGATAAACTATTTGGTATTTATTCATTACAAATAGGGCTTCCTGAAATCAATGTATTTCAAGGTAATAAAATAGTTAATCACTACCACATTGGTGTCGATATTTTTTGCTCTGGTCGCTATTTGCCGTTTACTGATAATAGTATTGATTTAATCATTATGCCTCATTACCTTGAACAGCATAATGACTACAAATATGTATTGAATGAAGTAACGCGTATACTTACTCCCAACGGTGTGCTAATAATTAGTTGTTTTAATTCACAGAGTTTATTGAATCTCCGTAGAAAATCTCAGCGTCGCTTAGACAAAGTTAATTTTATTAATTTATCTGAATTAAAAAGCAATCTAATCAATAATAAACTATCGATAATTGGTGGCAAGTTTTTCTCATACTGCCCTCCATTTCATAAAGCATCACGACTAAAAAAATATAATTTCCTCAATAAAATTGGTGATAGATGGCTACCAACATTTGCTAATTCATATGCTTTAATTTGTAGAAAAAATGTCACTAATATTAACTCAATTAAACTAAAACCAAACCTCAGGAATATTAACCCTGATCTTAGGACTGTAAGTAAATGTCAAAACAATTAATTATCTATACAGATGGCGCCTGTAAAGGAAATCCAGGAATTGGCGGTTGGGGTGCAATCTTAATGTATGGTGAACATACTAAAGAGATTTATGGTGCAACTGATAAAACTACTAATAATCGCATGGAACTAACAGCGGTTATCGAAGCCCTAAAATCACTTACTCGTCCATGCTCAATTGACGTATACACTGATTCGCAATATGTCCAAAAAGGTATATCAGAATGGATTCATGGCTGGATTAAAAAAAATTGGAAAGATGTGAAGAATGTTGATTTATGGCAAGAGTTACTTGAAGCACAAAAGCCACATCAGATAAATTGGAATTGGGTACGTGGTCATGATGGTAATACATATAATGAACGCGCTGATTATCTAGCTAATTTAGCTATCCAAGAACATGTCAGCTGACACTCAATACGCAGAGATAGAATGGTTGAATGGCGTGCCATTCTCACCAATGTTTAATGATTTTTACTGTTCTTGCGAATCTGGTCAAGAAGAAAGTAAATATGTATTTATTGAGCATAGTCAATTTATTGATAAGATAAAATCATTAAAAGAAAATTCACACTTTACAATTGCAGAAGCTGGATTTGGTGCAGCATCAAACTTCCTCACAACATTAATCAAATGGAAGGAAATTGCACCACCAAATACATCACTACACTATATTAGCATTGAGAAATACCCACTTAAGCCACAAGACTTAAAACAAATATTACAATTATTCCCAGAGCTATATGCTAATGCTCACGAGCTATTAGCACAATATTATCTATTAACCAAAGGTTATCATCGTATTACATTATCAAAGAATGTATTTCTCACATTAATAATTGATGATGTGAATAATGCTCTTACCCAATTAAATACAAATGTAGACATATGGTATTTAGACGGTTTTAGCCCAAGTAAAAACGAAGCAATGTGGAATGACTATACAATTAAACAAATTGCTAAATTATCTTCTATAAATACAACATTCAGCACTTATGCATCCAACTCGAATTTATTTAGGACATTAATTGCAAATGGCTTTCATGTAATCAAAGCAAAAGGCTTTGGTAAGAAACGAGAGATGCTCCATGGATATCTAATTCAAAAGAGTGAATCAAAAGCAAAAATAAATAAACCATATTTAGCATTGAATCAAACATCTCACAATAATGTACAAAATATTGCAGTTATTGGTGGAGGTATCAGTGGTGCAACTACTGCATATGCTCTAGCAAAACGAGGATATAACGTCACGATATTTGAGCGTAATTCATCACTAGCACAAGAAGCCAGTGGGAATAATCAAGGCGTAATTTATGGTAATTTTAGTATTCATGATAAATATTTATTTGAGCTAAGTAGCAATAGTTACCGCCTAACTAATCATTTAATAAACTTGCTGGATCCAGATAACAACTATCACCAACAATGTGGTGTAATTCAGCTTTCACATAATTCACAACAGCATAAGAGAAATCTTGAGTTAATTAATCATATTAATGACCAAGATTTTGTCAGATATGTAAATAATGCAAAAATTGAAGAAATTAGTGGTTGTAAACCTAAATTTGATGATGGTATTTACTTCCCTCATGGTATGTGGATAAACCCTGTGCAATTAATTAATAATTTAGTACAACAGTACCCAATAAAGATCAAAACCAATAGGAATATTACAAAACTTGAATATATTGAAAGCCAATGGGTGCTCAGTATCAATAACTCTATATCTGAAAATTTCGATACAGTAGTCTTGTGTAACTCTTTCATGCTTAATCAATTTGAACAAACAGCACAATTACCAATTCGCAAAATCCGTGGGCAAGTGAGTACATCAAGTAGCACATCACCAGTTGATTGCGTAGTTTGTGGTGAAGGCTATATCACGCCAAATTATCAAGATAACTTTAGCTTTGGTGCAACTTTTGATTTTGAAAATGAAAATTTTAATGTAACCCAAGAAGAGCATCTACAAAACATAACGACTATTGAGAACATGATAGACATGAATCAATCAATAGATATAACTGCATTATCAGGTAAAACTAATATTCGCGTGAGTACTAATGACTATCTTCCTATTATTGGACCAGTATCAGCGCGTGATTGGTTCATGACAGAATATGCAAGACTTAGCTTAGATAAGAATTATTTTTTTAAAAATAATGTGGAATATATACCAAACTTATATATTAATTGTGGGTATGGCTCAAAAGGATTACTCTTTGCGAGTCTTGGTGGGGAAATTATTGCAAATTATATCGAGAATACTCAACTGCCAATTAGCGAGGAACTAAGACAAGCAATTCATCCAAATCGCCTCTATGCACGTGAATTAATAAAAAAAGTGGTTTCTAAATAAACCACTTTTTCCTATAAATCTTGTAAAAATGTTCGATACTCTTTACCATCATAGTAGGCATAAAGAGTTTGTGCTACAGTCGTAGTACCTGTGCATACATTACCAAGTGCATCAATTGCAATCATACCAACATAATCACCATCAACATTGCTCTCAGCAACAGATTTATTAATAGCATCATTAAGATTTGCACCATCTAAAACACGAGTATGTACTTTAGCTGCCACAGATTTATTGACAATCTCTTCACCAATCCCAGTACATGATATACCCATCACTTTAGAAGCAAAATTACCCGCAACAGTTGGGCTATCACCTACTCGTCCAGGAACTTCAAACCCAGCTCCACCTGTAGAAGTAATCGCACAAATCACACCATTATCATCTAATACAACCACACCAATAGTGCCAGTTAAACCTTTTTTAAGTTCTAAATACTCATTCCAACGTTTATCAGTCATTGGGTTATATGGTTTCATTTTAAGCTTTTGATAAGCATGATTAGTTGCATGCTCTCCGCTCAAAATACTGTGATGTTGTTTCTGCAATTCAAATGCAACCTCTGAAGGATATTGAACGTTTTGAATATTTATCACACCAGAAAATTTATTTTTTTTACTATCCATGTATGATGCTGACATTCTAATTTGTCCATCTTGTTGAACTCTAGAACCAGTACCAGCATTAAATATAGTATCGTCTTCTAATAAACGAGCCGCTAACAAAGCTGTTTTTACAGCATCATTAGTTTTTTCAAGATATTCATTGGCTTGTTTAATAATAGGTAGTAAATGTTCGTGATATGCTTCAAACGGAGTGCTCGGCTCTTCGCGAGCACCACATCCACCATGAATAATAATTCTTTTCATTTAATAACTATTTCTTAGGTATAACTTCATGAAGTTTTGTATTGTAATGATCACCATCTAACAATGTGTGAATCTTAACACCAACTAAACTAATTGCTTCACCTGTAGAAGTGCTTGCAACTGAGGAAAATTCAACTTTAGACATATCAACTACGGTTAACGCACCGCTACCAACTGCATAAAAATTACCATCAGCATCAATAACCGCAGCAGTATCTTCATCAACACCAATACCAGTTTTATATGGATTATATGACAAGGCAGTTAATAAACGACCTAAACGATTACGTTGTGAGAAATGTTGATCAATCATAACTTTATTAGTAAGACCAAGACCAGGAGCTAATGTAACACCACCAACACGAGGAATAAGACCTGACTCACCAGAAACAATCATGTGTTCAGGAATGAATGCAGCTCCAGCAGAAGTACCCGCAACAGGCACACCTTCAGAATTGCGTTTACGTATCATCTTCGCAACTACAGTACCACCAAGTACAGTTGATAATAATAATTGATTACCACCAGTCATGAAAATCCCAGTAGATTCTTCTAATTGATTAGTAAAAATCTCATTATTTGCATCAATACGATTTGTAATTTTGTTATTGAAAATTTTCTTAACACCAAGTTTTTCAAAAATTTCAACATATCTATCGCCAGTATCTTCCAAATTTGAGGCAGTAGGAATTACTGAAATTACAGCATTTGCACCACCACTTAGTTCAACAAATTTTTCTAATATACGAGGATTAACATCTTTTTCTTCTCTACCGCCAATTGGAATAATCAACCCACGGTTACTTTTATGTTCCATACTCATTATTTAACATCCTTTTTCATACTGGACTAAACAACATTGTAGTACAAACCTTTCAATCCTGCTAGATTAATTAGACAAGTTTCTACTACAATTTTGTACTTAATTTAAAGTTAGTTATTTTAGCAAACTTTAACACATATATGTATAAAAACCCTCATTTAGAGGGCTTTTATTAGCTTTTCTTAATCCAATCCAATGCTTTAATTTTATCAATGATAGCTGCTGCATCATCCTGACATAATAATACATAAATATTATCTTGCCCAGGATTTTGCATAATCAAATCAAAAGCTTCAAGCTCAGTTTCAACTTTAGCAAT
>RXKI01000118.1:0-12427 GCA_003962895.1 Neisseriaceae bacterium | reverse complement strand
TCATTACTAAATCCACATTTAAGCAAACTATTTTGCAACATATCAGCCAATTCTCCAACTTCTGCCCCACGTAAATGCGAAGTAAATAATTTGAGAATAACGTTATCAATTTTATTATCAACAACACTCTTAGCTATTTGCTTAATCATAAATTTACGATCACCTGAGAAACCAAGTAATGCTGTAACTTTACCAGTAGGTTTTACAATTTTCTTCGCAAATTTAAGCATATTATCAACTGATGCAAAATTATGACCATAATCAATCAACATAACATTTGATTTAACATCAAACATATTGAAACGACCACGATTATGTTCAGAGTTTCTAAATGCTAGTAAACCTGCACTAATTTCAGCTACTGTACGGCCTAACTCTAAACTTAAACAAATTGCACCAAGTACGTTTTCGATATTATGTTTAGCAATACCTTTAAATGTTAAATCTACATCATTAACTTTTGCGACTTCAAACTCTTTGCCATCTTTGTACACTACAAAAGTATCATTTTGTACAAAACAAGCATAATCATTTGAATCTTTTAAGAATGGTTTGATTTCATTTAATGATAGCTTCTGACTAAAAAATGCTCTATGTGACTCAAATTTACTAATAAAGCCACGTGATACTTCATCATCTAAATTAAATATGTGATGCCCACCTGGTTTTACAGCATCTTGCACTACGAATTTAGCAGCAGCTAAATCATATACACTATCAATACCATTAACACCCAAATGATCTTCAGAAACATTCATTACCACAGCACCATTTACATGTGATGTAGCCAATCCACGCTTAACAATACCACCACGAGCAACTTCAAGTACCGCAACATCAACAGTTTTATTTGTCATAACAGTACGATTACCATTAGGGCCTGATAAGTCGCCTTCTGAAACCACTTCACCATTAATCATTACCCAATCAGTTGAGCAATAGCCAACTACTTTACCTGAATGCTGTGAAATGAAGCTAGTTAATCTAACCGTTGTAGTTTTACCATTTGTACCAGTAACTAAAATACTTGGAATATCATAAATACTATCCCATGGTACATCGTCAAATCCAACCTCATCAATTTTAGCTGTAAATGAACCTTTACCACTACCGATAGAAATATTTTCCCCATCATAGTAAACATTCAATGAACGAGCTTGAGCTTCATTATAGATATTACGTAAAGTCATATAACGTTCACGTGAAATCACATAATCTAAATAATCAACCTCATCAGCAAAATCTAATTCAGGCTGACCATTAAATCTAGCAGCAACAATATCAAAAGTTACCGATAGGATTTTAGTACCCGCAAAAGTATAATCAAACTCAGTAGGAATTGCAAAAACCATTCCATTACTATATACTTTTTTGTATATATTAACGTCATCCCATTCCAATGCATCAAGAACCTTGCGTAATTCAAGTTCAAAAGCTTGAGCGAACTCAAGCTTTTGTTCAGAGCGAGTCATGAATTCAGCAATCGCGCCCACTCCCTCGAAAAACACATTTGTTCCTGCCAAGACACGAATTGCTAAAGTATCTTTTTGAAACATTTGTAATCTTTCTTTAATCGTTTAATTCTTCTTCGATATTCATGATAACGCCACGACTGTCACTACTAATACCTGCTGAAGAAATTACTTTAGAAATTTCATCAACTTCAGTACGATCTAATAAATGGCTTTCTGAACGAGTATCAGAATCTTTTACTCGCGCATTGCTATCTGATTTGAAAGAAGTAATTTGTTTCCAACCACGGCTAACTTTATCAGCAAACACAACTAAGAAATCGCCCTCTTTAGCTGTAGATAAACCAGTTTCAACTGCTTTTTCTTCATCTAATACGATTTGAATATTGTCAGCTTTAGCACCATGTTTGATTAACAAGCTACGAATTAATTCAGGAATTTCGCCATCTTTACGTCCACGTTTATTATCATCTTGTTTCAAGATGAAATGTGAGAAGTGAGCTGGTAATAACTTAACGCTTTCTTCAATCAATTCATTTGTACGATCACCTGGTAATGCGAAAATCGCAGTCTTACGACCAGGTACATTTGTTTGTTCAACAAATTTACATACCATAGAAATCGCAGCAGGGTTATGACCATAATCTAACAATACTTTGAATGGATGCTCATCATAGAAATTCATACGACCTGGAGTTTGATGATAACTATTCACAAATGTACGTAAACCATTACGAATATCATCTAATGACATACCCATAGCATAAGACATAGCTACAGCAAACATTGCATTTTGTACGTTGTGAACTGCCTTACCTTCAATAGTAGCAGGAATTAAATGAGACCATAAAACTGGAATATGTACTTGATTATCAAAAATCGTTAACATATCACCATTTAATCCTTTTTCAATAATTACAGCTTTACCACCTAAACGGATGTGCTCACGAACTAATGAGTGCTGAGGATTCATTGTAACGTAGAAAATGTTTTTAGCTTCAGTACTAGCAGCCATTTTCAAACATTCAATATCATCAGCATTTAATACAGCAGTATCACGTGCAGCATCAGTCACAATACGTTTAACTTTAGCTAAATCAGCTAAGCCATTACCTTCTGTAATATCAATGTGATCAGCACTTACATTTAAACAAGCACCAACATCACAGAATTCATAACCTAAACCACTACGTAATAAACCACCACGAGCTGTTTCTAATACTGCGATTTCTGTATTTGGATCTTGTAATACCATTTGAGCAGAAACAGGACCAGTTGTATCGCCTTTAACTACCAATTTACCATTGATATAAATACCATCAGTAGTAGTTAAGCCAACAACTTTACCAGCTTGTTTCCATAAATGAGCAATCATACGAGATGTAGTTGTTTTACCATTTGTACCAGTAATTGCTACAGTTGGAATACGTGCTTTTTTAGAATCTGGGAATAACATATCCATAACAGCACCAGCAACATCACGAGGAGTACCTTCTGTCGGATGCGTATGCATACGGAAACCTGGTGCAGCATTTACTTCACAAATACCACCACCGATATCTAGATAAGAGCGGCTAATATCTTTAGTCAAGAAATCCACACCACCAACATCTAAACCAACAGCTTTAATTGCACGCTCAGCCATCTCTTTATTATCTGGATGAACTTGATCAGTTAAATCAATCGCAGTACCACCAGTTGATAAGTTAGCTGTATCACGTAAATAACAAACTTCGCCATTAGCTAAAACTGTTTCTGATGTATAGCCTTTTTTCTCTAAAATTTGTTGCGCTTGATAATCTAATTCTAAACGAGTTAAAACTTTTTCATGTCCAACACCACGGCGAGGATCTTGATTAACTACTTCAACTAATTCAGCAACAGTATGTTTACCATCACCAACGATATGACCAGGAACGCGTTTAGCAACAGCAACTAATTTGCCATTAACTACAAGCATACGGTGATCTTCACCTTCCAAGAACGACTCAACGATAACGCTACGAGAAACTTCTTTAGCTACGTGGAAACCTTCAGCAACTTGCTCAGGTGTATTTAAATTAATTGAAATACCACGACCATGGTTACCATCCAATGGTTTCACCACAACTGGATAACCGATTTTATCGGCAGCACGTACAGCTTCACGCTCAGAACCAACAATTTCTTGACGTGGAACTGGTAAGCCTAAACTATCTAATAATTCAGCAGCAGCACTCTTATTACTTGCTAATTCAACTGAAATGAATTTAGTTTCAGAAGTAATTGTTGCTTGAATACGTTTTTGATATTTACCATAACCTAATTGAACTAGCGATGCTTCATTTAAGCGTAAGTAAGGAATATTTCTTTCGATAGCAGCATCAAGTAATGATTGCGTACTAGGACCAAAGTTCATCTTTTGTGCAAAGCGAATAAAGCGAACTTTTTCATAAGCAAAATCAAAATCACCAGGAACTTGATGTTCAACTTTTGAACGAACTTCTTCTGGTAAAATTGATACTAATAAATCAAGAGCTAATTCACAAGCTTTTAAGCCAACATCACGTTGTTTGTATTCGAATACTAAATTGTATTCACCAGGTTTTTTACCTGTTTCACGAGTTCTACCGAAACTTACATGAGTTCCTGCCAACGTTTGAATTTCTAATGTAACATGTTCCCAAACGTGTCCAAGCCATGTACCATCTCTTAAACGGCTAATAAAACCACCTTCAGCGCCTTCAGAACAATGGTGTTCTTGCAAAGTAGGAACAGCTTCAATCAACTTATCAACAAAGTCTTTGCCTAGTTTATTAGTTGGATACTCTTCTAGAATACCTAAATCAATTACATGACGGATTACTGGGAAACCAGCATAAATATTTGGACCAACATATACATTCGTTGAAAGGATCTTCATAATTTTCTTACCTATAAAAATTTTAATCCAGTTCTTATTTTATTATACTGACTATTAAAAAATTAAACTTTTTTTTGACTTTCTTAGTTGCGCTGCACAATTTTTTGTGTACATTCAAATTGCCAATAAAAAACCTCATGCTTATGCACGAGGTTTAAATTATTCATTCTTGAATTAACTCAACTTTATAACCATCTGGATCACTCACAAATGCAAGCACTGTTGTGCCATGTTTCATTGGACCAGGCTCACGAGTTACTACACCACCATTAGCTTTGGCAATTTCACACGCTTTATAAATATCATCACAACCTAAAGCAATGTGCCCATAGCCATTACCTAAATCATATGACGATGTATCCCAGTTGTATGTTAGTTCAATTACGGAATTGCTTGATTCATCACCATAACCAATAAATGCCAAAGTGAATTTACCATCTGGGTAATCTTTACGGCGTAATAATTTCATACCAAAAGCCTTAGTATAAAAATCAATACTTTTATCTAAATTACCAACACGTAACATTGTATGTAAAATTCTCATAGTTTTCTTTCTTGTAAATTTTATTAATAATTATTTCTTAATTCTCGTAGTGCAACAAAACAGTCAAATCTATCGCTTATCTGAAAACCACATTTACTAGATATGATGTCCTGTACATTAACATCATCAGTTCGTAAAAATAGATTATACTTTAATTCATTAGCTAATATAGTTGGTAAGCTTATATCATCTGTAAGGAGTCTCGTTTGAACTTCATCATTGATTACTTGATAATATGAAATATTTCCCTTATCCGTCTGCAACGTAAAGTTTAAATTTGCTTGAGTGTATTCATGCGCTGGATAAATTAACGTATTAGTTGGTAACTGCTTAATCTTCTGCAATGACTCAAATGCCGCAATAAAATCACCAGTAAAAACCCTACCACAACCAAAACTAAACAAAACATCCCCACAAAACAGATGTGCATCACCCACAAAAAACAGCACATGATTATCCGTATGCCCTGGTGCATTAATTACTTGGCAAGTTAAGTTTAATTCAGGTAATTTAAATGAATCAAAATCATTATATTGTTGATAGCCACAACCAAATACTTGTACATTTGGAAATTTTGCAATTAATTCATTCACTCCACCAATGTGATCAGCATGCTCATGCGTAATTAATATACCAACTAAACTTAAACGTTGCTCTTGTAGAAACTGTAAAACTGGAATGCATTCACCAGGGTCAACTACTATAACATTTACATCATCATGAATTGCCCAGATGTAATTGTCTTTAAAAGCTCTAATTGGTGATATTTTGTAACTCATAGTTACTCAATAAACTCTTTATGTAGTACTGGAACTATTTCATCTATTCGATCAGAAGCTACCAATAAGCTGATATTAATATTGCTCGCACTATACGATAACATTTGTACACGAATTTTTGCAGCTTGAAAAATATTAAATACTTTTTGCATTAAAGACGGTGTTGCCATAATGCTATCGCCGACTAAAGAAATCGTACCAAATCCTTCAAAGTAATCGGTTTTAGCAAATTTATTCAACTCAGCCAATGCTGGATTTAATTTACCTATATTATCTAAGGTAACCGACACACTTACTTCTGATGCTGAGAGTAAATTTACCGAAATATCATGCTTAGCTAAAATAGCAAATACTTTCTGTAAAAAACCTTTAGACAAAAACATATTTGCTGAATAAATATTTAAAAGTGGCGCACTTTTTCGCCAAGTAATTGATTTAATAGTGCCATCAGTATTATCTGGTGCATGCTCAATTATCGTACCGATATTATCTAGATTAAATGTATTTAATACTTTTACTGGAATACTAAGTTTAACAGCAGGCTGAATTGTCCGTGGATGCAAAACTTTTGCTCCGAACATCGCTAACTCTGCTGCTTCTTGATAAGATAACTTTTTGACTAATTTAGCTGTTTTAATCACACGAGGATCAGCAGAATAAACGCCATTAACATCAGTCCAAATCTGAATTTCACTTGCTTGTATAGCATAACCAATGATAGCGGCAGAATAATCAGAGCCTCCACGCCCAAGGATAGTCGTTTGCCCAGCTCTATTAGCACCAATAAATCCAGTAATCACTGGCACAACACCTTGTTTAACCAATGGCAAAATACTAGCTTTAGACGCCTTACGCGTTGCTGCATCCATAAAGTCTGCACCACCAAATTGATTCGTCGTAATAATGCAATTAGTTGCGATTAATTGCTGAGCTTGAATTCCATTTTGAGTTAAATAATAGCTAATTAATGCTGATGATATTTTCTCACCAAATGCAACTACACTATCATGCAGCTCTAATTGAGAAATTAACGAACTATCATTGATTAACTGAGCTAATTCACTCAAATAATTATCGACAATTTTATGCGCTTCATTGTACGCAGTATTATTGCTACTAAATATTGCATCTATCCAATCGTCATGCTTCTGGTTAATTTCAGTAAATAAATTATCTCGAACTTCCCCTGCTGCACTATGGCTTAGCTTAACTAACAGATCAGTGATTCCGCTTAATGCAGATACCACAACCACTGGTTGCTCTTTGATTCTAGCACTTACTAATTTACTAATTGCGGCAACACTCTCAGGCTTTGTTACTGAAGTACCACCAAATTTCATTACAAACATACTAACACCTAATGTAATCAAAATTAAATAAGCATAATCTTAACAAAAAATATTGCACCGCACACAACAACTACAGCTTAAATTACCATTCATTTTACCCACAACCATTGAATACAACCATGATAAAATTTACAGATTTTATATTTAACTATTAGAAGCCAAATCATGAGCACAATTAATTGCACAAACAAATACCCAAGCGATACTGATATTTATTTATTTCACGAAGGCAAGCATCATCAAGCATATAGCTTCATGGGCGCTCATCTATCAGCTGAAAATAATCAAACAGGAGTAAGATTTACTACATGGGCACCAAACGCCACACGAATTTGTGTAATTGGTGATTTTAGTTCTTGGGAATTAAGTGACAAAAACAATATGACTCGAATCAGTGATGCTGGAATATGGAGTGTATTTATTCCAGAAGCACAAATTGGCATGAAATATAAGTTTGCCGTATTTAATGATAATATCAAAAGCATGGTTTACAAAGCAGATCCATTTGGTCAACAAGCTGAATTAAGACCAGGTAATGCATCAATCATTGCATCAATCCCAGAATATCAATGGCATGATAATGAATGGTTAAGTAATCGTTCTACTAACCATGAAAAACCAATGAGCGTTTACGAAGTGCATTTAGCGTCGTGGAAAACAAAAAATAATTGGTTTCTAAGCTATGATGAATTAAGCCAAGTTTTGCCACAGTACGTTAAAAACATGGGCTTCACTCATGTTGAACTAATGCCATTACATGAGCACCCACTAGATAAATCATGGGGTTATCAAGCTGTTGGTTATTATGCGCCAACTAGTCGCCATCATGATGTAGTTGGATTAAAAAAATTAATTGACAAATTTCATGAACTTGGCATTGGTGTAATACTTGATTGGGTAGCTGGGCACTTTTGTACCGATCAACACGGTTTAATTAATTTTGATGGTACACCAACTTATGAATATCAAGATTACAACAAGGCTAACAACAAAGGTTGGGGCGCACATAATTTTGATCTTGGGCGCAATGAAGTAAAATCATTTTTAATTTCAAATGCACTATATTGGATTAATGAATTTCATATTGATGGACTACGTGTTGATGCAGTATCAAATATTATTTATCTAAACTATGACCGCAACGATGGTGAATGGTCACCAAATATTCAAGGTGGCAATGAGAATCTTGAAGGTACTGGTTTCTTAAAGGAATTAAATTGGACATTACACCATTATCATCCAAGCATTATAACTGTTGCTGAAGAGTCATCTTCTTGGCCAGGCATAACCACCTCAGTTTATGACAATGGCTTAGGCTTTGACTATAAATGGAATATGGGTTGGATGAATGATACATTACGTTATATGGAGCTTGACCCAATTCATCGCCAATACCATCATAATTTAATCAACTTCTCAATGATTTATCATCATTCAGAAAATTTTGTATTATCAATTTCTCATGATGAAGTTGTACACGGCAAAAAGTCATTAGCCAATAAAATGCCAGGTGATTTATGGCAAAAATATGCTAACTTGCGCGCTTATATTGGATTTATGTTTGGGCACCCTGGTAAAAAATTACTTTTTATGGGTAACGAGATTGCTCAGTTCGTTGAATGGCGCGAGTATGAAGAACTTCAATGGAATATCGTTAATGAATTTCCAATTCACAAGCAAGTTCAAGACTATTTTAGACAGATTAATCAAATCTATCAAAATGAATCAAGCTTATGGCAAGCTGATTATGATAACGCTGGCTTTAGATGGATTGATGGTGAAAATAATCAACAAAGCATTGTTTCATTTGCCCGCTTCTCAAAAAACCACAACGACACAATTATAGTAGTATAAAACTTTACTCCAAACACCTACCATGATTATCAATTAGGTGCGCCAAGTGCTGGTAATTATCAAGAAATCCTAAATTCTGATGACACTAAATTCGGCGGTTCTGGACAATTAAACCAAAATACATTAACAAGCAATCACAACCACGCTCATGGATTTAATCAAGCCATATCATTGACTATTCCACCATTGGCAACTTTGTTTATTAAATATATTGGCAACTAGGAAGACTTTTAGATAATATGTGGAATCAGAAACACGATAAATATATTTTAACTACTGGGGTTAGCTCAGTTGAAATTAATACAGAAATTGATATAATTCGCGCCAAAGTAAAAGTAGATAACTGTTTATTTGCTTACCTTATTGGAGATTTTAACCAATGGAAGAAACAAGATTGTTTTAGACTTGATTGGGCAATTGATTCTAATGATGGCGTACTATCAATGATGAGTGATATTGCAATACCGCAAGATCTAACCGAAGGCAAACATCACTATTCTTTTTTACTAATCGACATTAATGGTAACGAAATATTACTTTCTCAGAACAATGAACATTTTGTGCATTTTACGTTTGAATTAAAACGTAAAACAGATAAATTATCCATCATTACCTCAGAAAGCAAATTAACTCGTGGTAGCTCAGTTGATATAGTTGCCATTTACGAAGTTGGAAGTTCATTTAAGCATTTAGCAAATGTAGTGTGGAATATTTTTCCAAATGATGCTGCGTCAATTCATGATGACAAGTTATATATCCATGAAAATACTAGTTATAATGAAATAATTATTAGCTGCTATGAGACTGATGAAACTAATGCAATTAGCCGTAGTTATAAAATAGTTGATGCACCAGATAATCAACCTACAACAATCAAAATACATTATTACCGTCGTGACAACACTTACTCGGGCGATAATTTCAAATGGAATATTTGGGAATATAATGATGAAGGCAAGAATTCTAAGGCAATTGATTTCACGCAAAAATCAGATATTGGAGTGTCCGCAAATATCAATCTAAATAACATTATCATTCGCCGAGAAAGTTGGGAGCATGGTTGGCACAATGATTGGTCAGAGCAAACTGGCGCATTTAATCTAGATTTATCTAAGCCAAATTACTATGTTGTTGATGGGGAAATGCACTTATATACTCATCTTAAAGAAGTTATTGCTCATATCAATGCTAAAATTGAATTAGCTATAATGGACTCCAGAGATAAAATAGTTGCATACTTATCTGATACCCCACCTGTTGGCACACAGTTTTACATCTGCATTAATCAAGTTAAACAACCTAATGTCAATGTAATTATTAAAGACAAGTTAAAGCAAGTAATCTTCCTTGATTTACCGAAATCACTTCGTGCCAATGATTTAATCACAGTACATGCATCAAATACTTTCTCTCCTTGTAAAGTATTAATGCGGAATGTGTTACATGATTTCCAATATAACGGCAATGACATGGGATGTAATTTTGTCAATAACAAGATTACATTACGCTTATGGGCACCTACTGCAAAATCAGTTGAATTATTAATTTATAACGATGCTGAAGCTAAGCCAGAAAACCCTGATTTTAATTTCTACATGTATCATGAATCAGCACATGGAACACATTATGCGGAAATACCTGCCGAAGGATTTGAAAACAAAGCATATTTGTTCAGATTATTCTTTGATGAATTGGACTGTGATAACAATGTTATTGTACAAACTAATTATGCCATTGACCCATATGCTGTTAGTGTTTGTACTAATGGAAGCAAAGGTTACTTAGTTGACATAACTTCAAGCGCTACTATGCCAGAAGATTGGTTAAATGATACTAGACCACCATTAGAGAACATCAATGATTCAATTATTTATGAAATGCACATTCGTGATTTTAGTATTAATAATAAAGATGTAAATAAAGACAAGCAAGGTAAATTTCTTGGTTTAGCTGAGAGTGGCAAATTGTGTGATGATAATACGCAGGTTACAACAGGTTTGGACCATCTAACTGAGCTTGGTATTACCCATGTGCATTTATTACCATTTTTTGATTTTTCATCAGTTGATGAACGTATTGATAATGACTCTAGCAATCGAAACTGGGGTTATGACCCACAAAATTATAATGTCCCAGAAGGCAGTTACTCTAGTGATGCAAATAACCCAGTAACACGCATCTTAGAACTACGTACTGCAATTCAAAAATTTCATCAAAAAGGTTTACGCGTAGTAATGGACATGGTTTATAACCATATGACTAATACCGTAAACTTAGATAAAATTGTTCCAAAATACTATTTCCGTACAGATGATAGAGTTAAATTCACAAATGGATCTGGCTGTGGCAATGAGTTAGCGACTGAACATCCGATGGTACGCAAGTTTGTGCTTGATTCTATTCGCCATTGGGTTAATAATTATCATATTGATGGCACTCGCTTTGATTTAATGGAATTAATGGATTTTGATACTACGTTACAAATTGTTGAGACTGTGAAACAAATAGACAAGTCTATTATTGTTTATGGAGAACCATGGAAAGGTGGTCATTCACCACTAAATAACGGTACATATCGAGGCCGACAAAAAAATAATCAGTTTGCAATTTTTAATGATTTATTTCGTGATGCAACTCGCGGTAGCAATGAACCTAGCCGTGGTTTTGCTAATAATGATCAATATAATTCTAAAAATTTATGGAACGTAATTGAAGGCTTAAAAGGCTCAATTAATACCATGTCAGCAACACCAGCAGAAACAATAAATTACGTTGATGCACATGACAACTATACACTTTGGGATCAAATTGAGCGTAGTCAATCATCAATATTAGATGGGCATTTCAGAGAAAATTTACCACATAATTTATTTGATTCAATACTAGTCAAACAAAATATATTAGCATTATCAATTATCCTAACCGCACAAGGAATCCCATTCTTCCAAGGTGGTGCTGAATTTATGCGCACTAAGCAAGGCGATCATAATAGCTATAAAAGCAATGATAGCGTAAATCAATTTTACTGGGAAGATAAACTAAAACATAAAGAATTCTACGATTATATTCGAGGATTAATTGAATTAAGAAACACACACCCAGCATTTAGAATGTCTAATCCAGAGTTAATTCATAGGCATTTAACTATAGTTCCAGCGAACAACAATGACACTTCAGGGATAATTATTGCTCATTTTAGAGAGCATGCAAACAATGACATATGGAAAAATATTGTTGTAATATATAACGCAAGTAGTTGTGATAATTATGATATTAACCCACTACTTCCCGAAATTGAACTACATCATAATTGGTCAATAGTTGCTAATGATAAAGTTGCTGGTATCAAACCAATTTCAATTCACAAGCCAAATATACTACCAGCTATTTCTGCATACTCAATTTGCATCTTGCATGATACAATAGAATCTTTATAAAGGAGAATAACTATGAAAAAATTATTTTTACTCTTAGCAGTTTTATCTTCAACATTTACAATTAGCTCTTGTGCATCTCCTGGTGAAAGC
>RXKI01000054.1:17676-22355 GCA_003962895.1 Neisseriaceae bacterium | reverse complement strand
GTAGCTTTTGTAAAAGATAGCATACAGTATAGTGCAGCTATTGAAGTTGATGCAAATGCTGTTTCTAATGAATTAAAAAAGAGCGCAATTCCAGAACATAAAGCTATTAAAGTTACACTGTATGGTGATTATAAATTTTTATCGGATGCTTGGTCTGGACTACATGTTCATACACGTGGCCTAAAATTAGCTGCACATAAACAAATTCCACCATATGAAGTATATATCCAAGGCCCACATAATTGTGATAATCCAGATGATTATGTAACTGAAATTTACATGCCATTGGCTTAATTGGTATTATGTTCAAAAATATTAGCTTAGCGTTTGTATTCTTAGCGTTTGCTTCATGCTCTTATGCTGAGTGTACAAATAAAATTCTAGATTATGACAATAATGTTTCAGTTTTTATCGGTAATGTTGAGTCTGAGCACGTGACAGTTTTTTCTTATGATACTGAGTCTATTCATGACTTTAAGGTAATTGTAAACAAAAATGTAGTTAATGATGAGAAACGATATGATTACTATAACAAGCTTTTTGATATGTGCGTAACAATTTACAAATAATTGAGATTAAATATAGATGAGTTTTCAACAGTTAAAAATAAATATTGATTCAAAACGTGCTGATCAATTATCCGATATATTTTTTGATTTAGGTGCGTTGTCAGTTAGTATCGAAGATCAATATGAAGGTACTGAGTTAGAGCAACCTATTTTCAATGAGCCAGGCATGGTGGTTGAGGGATTGTGGGAGCATAGTACGGTAGTTGTACTGCTGTCTGATGATGTGGAATTAACCAGCATTGTGAATGAGGCAAAAAACCTATTAGGCAGTGAATTTACTTATATAACAGAAATTGTTGATGATCAGGACTGGGTGCGTTTGACCCAGAGTCAATTTGAACCGATTGAAGTTACTCCAAAATTATATATAGTTCCGTCATGGCACACTATTCCAAATCAAGATGCAGTTGGTATAATTCTTGATCCTGGTTTAGCTTTTGGTACTGGGTCTCATCCGACGACGTTTATGTGTTTACGTTATTTAGCAGAAAACATACATCAGGGTATGACTGTTTTGGATTATGGTTGTGGCTCGGGGATTTTAGCAATTACAGCGAAAAAATTGGATGCAAAATTAGTCGATGGAGTAGATATTGATAAGCAAGCTATTGAGTCTAGTCAGTATAATGCTGAAAATAATTTAGTTGATGTGAATTTCTATCTACCAAATGATTTTAGAGCCAAGCAATATGATTTAGTAGTGGCGAATATATTATCAAATCCGCTACGTATGCTTGCTAATGCTTTAGCTTCATATGTAAAAACTAATGGTAAGATTATTTTATCTGGTATATTAGCTGATCAAGTTGAAGAAATGAGTGATATATACAGCCAATGGTTTGATATGAAGACATATTTAGTCCAAGACGGTTGGGCTTGTTTAGAAGGTATAAAAAGGGCTTAATTTATGAGAATAATTCGCTATTCTATTCCCAGTATGTTCAGCTTATTGGCGTTGTTGTCAGCGCTAAATGCAATTTTATTATCGATAAATACGGAGTACGTTAATGCCTGCTATTTTATTTTAGCCGCAATGCTTTTTGATAGTTTAGATGGTAGGGTGGCTAGATTATTAAATTCAAGTACCGCATTTGGTGCTGCTCTTGATAGCCTTGTTGATATGATGGCATATGGTGTTGCTCCTGGTATGATGATGTATTGCTGGAAGTTTCATACATTGGGCAGATTTGGTTTTATTGTTTCGTTTATTATGTGTTTATGTGCTGGACTTCGTTTGGCTAGGTTTAATATTATGCTTGATGTGCAAGACAAACGATTCTTCCAAGGTTTATCATCAACTATGGCTGGTGGATTTGTTGTATCATTTATTTTATGTTCAACACAATATGGTTGGTCTGGAACGCTGAATACAGTTTTAGCGGTAATCATTACTTTAGGTAGCGCATTATTAATGGTTAGTAATGTTAAATTTTATAGTTTTAAATCAGTTGGTAAAAATAAAAAATTAATTTTAACTAGTTTATATAGTACTATGCTAATCATGATTGCAATGGTGCCATGGTTTAAAGGATTAATGGTAATAGCATTTCTAGGTGGGTATGTGGTAATTAATTTACTCTTACAGCCATTGTTTAATCGTATGTGATTTATATTAAAAGCAACCAAAATTGGTTGCTTTTAAATTATGCTTTACATGTAAGTAGTGTTATTGCAGGAAGTTCTTTACCTTCTAAAAATTCAAGTAATGCTCCACCTGCTGTTGAGACATAACTAATTTTATCAAAAATATTAAATTTATTAATTGCTGCAATAGTATCGCCACCACCAGCTAGACTAAATCCGGTTGAGTCAGCGATTGCATTAGTAACAACTTTGGTTCCATTAGCAAATTGATCAAACTCAAAAACTCCAACAGGACCATTCCAAATTATTGTCCCTGCAGTTTTCAAAATATTCGCTAATTGATTGGCAAATTGACTGCCAATATCTAAAATCATATCATCATCAGAGATATTATCTAATTGAATTTCATTTGCTGTTGCTGTTGGTGAAAATTCCTTTGCTACAACTACATCATTTGGTAACGGTACAGTTGCACCACGCGATTGCATTTTTTGCATAACTTTAGTTGCTTCAGCTGTGAGTTCTTTCTCTGCAAGGGAAGCGCCAATTTTTTTACCATTTGCGAGTATGAATGTGTTTAAAATTCCACCACCTACAATTAATGTATCAACTTTATCAGCTAAATTGTCTAAAATTGTTAGTTTAGTTGATACCTTTGAGCCTGCAACTACAGCGACAACTGGTTTATTTGGAGTAGCAACAGCTTTTGCTAATGAGTCTAATTCGTTACTCATTAAAATTCCAGCACAAACTTCTTTGCTAAATTTACCTACTGCATTAGTTGAAGCTTCGGCTCTATGTGCTGTAGCAAAGGCATCATAACAAAAAATATCACAAAGACTGGCATATGCTTTACCTAAATCGTCGGAGTTCTTTTTCTCACCAACATTACAACGCACATTTTCAAGCATCACAACATTGCTATGTGTGAAATTAACACCATTTTTTGCCCAATCACCAACAACTTTAATCGGTTGACCTAATAAATCACTGATATGAATTGCAATTGGTAAAACTTTATCTTCTAGATTGATTGTACCTTCAGTTGGGCGACCAAGATGTGTTGCAATGATAACTTTTCCACCATTATCTAGGATGTATTTGATTGTTTGTAACCCTGCTTTGATGCGTGTATCATCAGTTATTTTTCCATCTTTAAGCGGCACATTCATATCTGTACGAACAAAAACTATTTTATTAGTTAAATTTAATTCAGTGATTTTCTTAAATTTCATTAAAATACCCCATAGAGATGATTAAATACTGTAAAGTATTATAACATAATCTTATGCTACAATATCAGTAGAGCAAGTTTAGAGGTTATATAGTGAAGCAAATTGTTTTGGCATCAAATAATGCTGGTAAGATAATAGAATTTAGAGAAATTTTTGCAAAATTTAATATAGAGATAATTGCGCAAAATGAACTTAATGTTCCAGAGGTTGATGAGCCATATTTTACTTTTGTTGAGAATTCATTGCATAAAGCTCGTAATTGTAGCAAGCATACTGGGCTACCTGCATTAGCTGATGATTCAGGTTTGTGCGTTTCTGCATTAAATGGTGAGCCTGGTGTTTTTTCTGCACGTTATGCAGGCGAACCTAAATCTGATCAAAAAAATATCGATAAATTATTAGATGTTTTGAGTAATAGTGATAAACGTGATGCTTATTTTTATTGCTCATTAGTTTTTGTACGTAGTGAACAAGATCCACAACCTATAATTGCTGATGGAGTATTTAATGGTGAAATAGCCAAAGCAGCAAAAGGTAATAATGGGCATGGTTATGATCCGATTTTTTGGTTGCCACAATATAGTAAGACTGTTGCAGAACTTGATTCAGCGTTGAAAAATTCAATTAGCCATCGCGGACTTGCGATACAAGAATTATTAAAGAAATTTAGAACATTAAATATAATTAAGTTATAGGAGTAATTATGCAACATGATCCAGGATTTGAAGCATTAGTAAATGAAGTGCGACCATTAATTAAAGAGTACACTATTGAAGATGTGGTCGCTAAATTTAAAAAAAATGATAAATTTGTATTTATTGATGTACGTGAAGACAATGAATGGCAATCTGCACGTATCCCTAAAGCAATTCACTTAGGGCGTGGCGTTATAGAGCGTGATATTGCTGCAACTATTGCAAATAAAAATACTGAAATAGTTCTGTACTGTGGTGGAGGTTTTCGTTCTGCTCTTGCTGCGTATAATTTACAAAAGATGGGTTATACGAATGTGTCATCTATGGATGGCGGATTTCGTGGGTGGAAAGAGCGTAATTTACCAATAGAATCATAAATGAAAAAAGCCAACATCCATAATATGTTGGCTTTTTATATATGAATAGTTATGCTTCTTTTTTAGCTATTACTATTGAGCCAATTATAAATAGAATTATAGTTGGTGTAAATGCAGAAATAATTGGATTCCACTCATATAAAGTTGCTATATAAGCAAGTAGTTTATTGCTAAAGAAGAATGCTACACCAATCAAAATTCCGGCAAATAACTTTGTAG
>RXKI01000054.1:3058-17626 GCA_003962895.1 Neisseriaceae bacterium | reverse complement strand
ATGTTGCGCCCATTGTTTGGAATAAAGCCAATTGCAATAAATGCCATAGAAATGCATGCAATAGGGTAAAGAAACTTATTCCACATAGCAATTTGGTAGCGATTTGTTGCTTCTTTATTTTTCTTCAAATGTTTCGTATATTTTACTAGAGACAATGCTGGCATTTCATCTGGAGAAGCAATTAATACCTTAAAGTAACTTGGCTCAATGCTTGAATGCCAATTATAAGTTAATTGATTATGTATTCTGATTCCTGATTCTGTATAGATGTATGTTTTAACGTTATCCATCATCCATTCTTTTGTGCTTGTATTATATTCAGCACTATCGGCAGTAATTCTTTCAACCAGTTGTTGATTGCTATTATATTCAAAAATAGTTATTTGATTAATTTTATTATGGTTTTTTGGATCAATGTTTTTTATATTAACAATTTTATTTTCAGTATCTTTACTCCAAATACCTGAACTCAATTTCATTGATGCTTGTTGTTCCATTTTGTTGAGTTTATAATTTTTGGCAAATTGAGTGGCTTGTGGTGCAATTAATTCACCAAGTGCAAATGTGATAAAAGCGAAAATAATTCCAAATATTGTTACTATCCTAACAATATGTTTTAATGACATTCCTGAGGTGCGCATAATGGCATACTCAGAATTTTTCACGAGCCCTAGAAGTGTAGTCATTACACCAATTAGAACTGATAACGGTACCAGTAAATAGATATAGCTAGGTAGTAGTGCCGTAAGATATATAAACATTGATAAAGTTGTATAGCTACCTTTACCGACTGAGCCAAGTTATTGTATCGCTTGAACAACTGAATAAATTATCGCAAAAGCAAAAAGTAATAAAAAAGTATTGAAGAAGCATTTTTTTAGTACATAACGGTATAAGAGCTTCATTTGTTTTTACTCCTAAAGTATCCATTAGGCTTACTTTTTATGTAGGTAATACCAATTGCAAATGTAATGAGTAATATATGTACAGGTAACACCCATAGAACCGAAAATAACTTACCACTACTAATTTGTGCTTCCAAAGTCATGACTAAGTTTTGATATATTCCATAAATCAATGGAGGGAATATAAAGACTAAACTTCCTTGTACACGAGAAGTTTGCATACTAATTGGTACAGCAATTAATCCCATTATCAGTGTCATAATCATAATTGAGAAACGCTTAGATATTTCACGCCTGCTACCTGCATCAACATCATACATAGAAAATAACATTGGCATTGACTTAGATGAATTTCCCATCTGAACTTGATCGCGCTCTGGATCATAAGCCTGCTTAAACGCTGCGGTAAATGTTTTGAAGTGTAAATCAATGACTTGACCTTTATCAAAATTATTGATTTGATAGCGGTTACCATCATAAAGTGTTAAGCCAAGCATACCTTGGTTATTAGTGATTTTGCCTTCTTTAGCAGTTATATTGTATGCTGTACCGCTTTCATCAGTGTATTGTACAAAAATATTTTTTGCATATCCTTGTTCTAATGAATAACGTTCGAGATAGAAAACATTTTTACCATCTGGAGATTCACGAAACTGTCCAGGTGTTAATGCCATAGGTGCTGCTTGTTTGGTTAGAAATTTAGCATACTGCTCTGATTGGTGTACTGCCCATGGTGTAATAACCATAGATGATGCGCCACAGAACAATGTAATAGGGATTAGAAAGAAAAATGTTTGTCTAAGCCAGTAAAATGGCGAAACTCCACTTGCAAGCCATACGGATAATTCATGATCTTTAGAAAAGCGATTCATGGTAATTGTAATACCAAGAAAACTTGCGATATTTAAAATCATTGGAAAACTTGCCAAAGTACCATAAAGCATCAATGTGAAAACTGTTACAGTTGGTAAATTTCCAGCACTAGCTTTTTCTAAAAGTTTAAATAACTCAGTTACTGGTAGTATTATTACTAGAATTGTTAGAATTCGTGCAGAGTTGCCAACTAATTCTTTATAAAAAATGTTTTTAATTAACATATCAAGTGATAAAATCATGTAGAGAAAAGGGATTCTACCATAAATAAACTATTTACATTATTGGAGTTGTCATGAAGTTGAAATTGAAACAGTCAAAGATATCGTTTGAAGCTACAAAAGCTACTTCAGACGGCTTGGTAATTGAATTTGTGTTTGAAGATGAAATAGAAGCAAAGTTTGCTGATATTACAGATGGTAAAGCTGATTTATACGATGATATTACTTCAGCTGGAAGTGTAACACTACATGGCAATAATGTATTAGTTGGTTTGGGCGATGCCGCTAAAATTAATAAAAACACTATGGCAAATACTGCTGTTAGTTTGGCGAAATTTATTGCAGCAAAAAAAGCTAAACAAATAAATTTTGTATTTCATGATCAGCTACCTGAGTTATTAGATTGTGAGTACTCTGAATTAGTTGAAAGATTTTTAGTTGATTTTGGTAATGGTTTGTATTATTTTGATGATTTTAAATCTGCTCGCAAACCATTAAGCTTGACTAAGATTAATGTAGTAACAAGTCATAATTTAAAATCTACATTACATGATGTAGTTGCTATTTTAGATGGTTATTATCAAGTGCGTGATTTAGCTAATAATCCAGGAAATGTGGCAACACCTACATATTTAGCAAAAACTGCTGAGAGTTTTACGAAAATAAATGATAAAGTAAAAGTAACAGTATTAGATAAAAAAGATATTGCTAAACTTGGCATGAATGCATTTTTAGGTGTAGCTAAGGGGTCTGTTGAAGAGCCAAAATTCTTGGTAATGGAATATAATGGTGGCAAAAAAGATGCTAAACCAATTGTACTAGTTGGTAAGGGTATTACATTTGATTCAGGCGGTATTTCAATTAAGCCTGGTGCTAATATGGATGGCATGAAATACGATATGTGCGGTGCTGCAACTGTAATTGGTGCATTTGAGACTATCGCTAAACTAGAGCTTAAAGTTAATTTAATTGTATTGGTTGCTGCATGTGAAAATATGCCATCGGGCACAGCACAAAAGCCAGGCGACATTGTAAAAACAATGGATGGTAAAACGGTTGAGATTTTAAATACTGATGCTGAAGGCCGCTTGATATTGTGTGATGCACTGACTTATGCAAAACGCTTTAATCCTGCATTTGTGATTGATCTAGCAACTCTAACTGGTGCATGTGTTATTGCATTAGGAAGTGTAGCAAGTGGTTTGTATACCAATGATGAAGATTTATATGCACAAATTTTACAAGCATCAAATAATGCTAGTGAAAAAGTATGGCGTATGCCATTATTTGAAGAGTACAAAGCATTATTAAAAGGTACTCACGCTGATTTATTAAACATTGGTGGATGGGGTGGTAAAGCTGGTAGTGTAACTGCTGCATGTTTTTTGCAAGAGTTTGTTGATTACAAGTGGGCTCATTTGGATATTGCTGGCGTTGCTGATTCTGCTGAGGCAAAAGGTGGTACTGGTAGACCATTTAAATTGTTAATTGAACTTATTCGTAATAATGCTAAGTAATTATTTAGAAAGAATTTTTATGAAAAAAATATTTTTATGTTTATTTTTAACAGCTGGACTAAGATCATTGACTTTTGCGGATAACCAAGGTTATAACGGCGGTAGTAATAACCAAGGATTCAATGGTGGCAGCCATAATAAAAATGGAAATAATAAGAGTGTGAAAAAGAATAGCAAGAATCAGAGTTATCATAAACACTATAACAATGGTGGACATAACAACAACTCTAATAACAATAATCATCCGTTAGTTTATTAGATCATTGGAATGTAGTACCTACACATTTAAATAAACCTTTACTCATTTGGTAAGAGTAAGTTTGTATTTTTTAATGGTGCAAAGCTCATGCGATGAATTCCTTGAATTGCACCATATTTTTTTATTTTTTCTAAATGTTCTTTAGTACCATATCCTTTGTGTTTTGCAAAGCCATATTCAGGGTATAATTTATCTAGTTCTAATAGTTGTCTATCACGTGTTACTTTAGCTAAAATTGATGCAGCGGAAATTTCTTCTATAGTTGCATCTCCAGCAACAATAGCTTGTGCTGTGTAGTTTAACTGTAATAGTTGAGGTGGTACTTTATTACCATCTATTAGTATATTGTCTGGCTTTGTGTTTAATTTTTGAACTGCTCTAGTCATTGCAAGGAATGTTGCTTGTAGTATGTTTATATTGTCAATTTCTTCAACACTTGCTTCAGCTATCCCGTATGCAATAGCTCTATTGATAATTTCAGAATATAAAAATTCACGCTTTTTTTCTGTAAGTTTTTTTGAATCATTTAAACCAATTATTCCATGGTTATTCGGTAAGATTACAGCAGCGGCAACTACATTTCCAGCTAATGGTCCACGCCCAGCCTCATCTACACCACAAATAATCATTTTTTAACTAAATCTAAAATTGCATTTACACCAGCAATACTTGCGTCTTGACGTAGTGCACTGTGTAAACTATTAAACTCTTCAATCATATTTTGCTGCATCTCTTTGTTATTGTATAGCTCTATCATATACGAACTCATACTTTCAGCATTTGCATTATCTTGAAGAAACTCTTTGACAATTTCTCTGTTAGCAATAATATTTGGTTGCCCAACAAATTTGATAGTGATTTTCTTTTTAAGTAGCCACTCTGTAAATTTGTTTACTTTATAACAAATTAACATTGGCTTTTTACAAAGTGCTGATTCTAAACTTACTGTACCACTTTTTGCTATTGCAAAATCACAAGCTTTAAGCACATCTCGAGTCTGGTTTAGCACTAATTTATAATCAAAGATAGGCTTGTTTTTATCAAAATAATCTTTAACTAAACTGTATGTAGTTTGATTTGCAAATGGAAACACAAATAATGTATTATCAATTTTATTATGAATTTTTGTACAGGTGTCAGATAGAATTTGGATTAAGCTATTAACTTCACGAATTCTGCTTCCACTCATGACAGTATATATAACTTTATTACTGGGTAAATTTAATTTTTGTCTATAGTGTTGAGTATCAATGTTAAGTTCAATTTCATTAGCCATAGGATGGCCAACAAATTTAGCTTGGACATTTTCTTTATGATAAATTGCTTCTTCAAACGGGAAGATGCATAGCATTAAGTCAGTCGATTTTTTGATTTTATGAATTCGTTCATATCGCCATGCCCAAATTGTGGGACTTATATAATGAACTGTCTTAATCCCAGCTTGTTTTAGTTTGTTTTCAATAAAGAATGTAAAATCAGGAGCATCTACGCCAATAAATATATCAGGCTTATATGCTAAAAGCTGTTTTAAAATTGTATAACGTAGTTTGATTAACTGAGGTAGTGATTTTATAACTTCAACATAACCCATTACAGATAGTGTTTCCATATTATGCCAACTAGTTAATCCAGCTTGTTGCATCAATCTACCACCAATGCCAACAAACTCAACTTCGCTACCTAATCTTTTTTTGATAGCTGAAATTAAAGGAGAGGCTAACATGTCTCCAGAAGCCTCTCCCGCAATCATTGCAATTTTTAACATTAGCGCACTATTCCACGTGTTGATGCTTTAAAGAAATCACAGAATAATTTTAATTCACTATGCTCTTTAGACATCTCTTCAATAGTAGATTTAGCTTCGCTATATGATAATCCATTGCGATATAAAATTTTATAAGCATACTTGATATTATCAATTTGAGCAGCTGTAAATCCACGACGACGCAATCCTTCAGCATTAACGCCTTTTGGTTCTGCACGTGGTCCAGTTGAACTAGATGATGCCATAATGTAAGGAGGTACATCTTGTGATATTGCTGTTTGTCCACCAACCATAGTATGTGCACCAACTACAGTAAATTGATGTACAGGTGACAAACCACCAATAATAGCCCAGTCACCAACGATTACGTGCCCAGCAAGAGTTACGTTGTTAGCTAGAATGGTATTGTCACCAACGATACAGTCATGAGCAATATGAACGTATGCCATAATCCAATTATCGTCCCCAATTACAGTTTGGTTATTTCCTTGAACAGTACCAGTATTAATTGTACAAAATTCACGAATAGTATTATTTTTACCAATAATCAGCTTTGTGTCTTCACCATTATATTTCTTATCTTGAGGTGATTCGCCAACAGATGCAAAATGATAAATTTTTGAATTTTCATCAATAGTTGTGTTGCCTGTAATATTAGCATGATTACCAATCCAGCAATTTTTACCTAAAGTCACTTTTGGACCAATAACTGCATATGCTCCAATTTCTGAGCCTTCGCCAATGATGGCATTTTTATCTACAATAGCCGTAGGGTGAATTTTTGTTGTCATATTGAAAAATCCAATTCTTTTTTAGCAATTAAAAGTTCAGCTTCAGCAGCAACTTGTCCATCAACTTTTGCTACTGCAACAAATTTACCAACTCCACGAGTCATCTTTACTAAAGTAATTTCAAATACTAGTTGATCACCTGGAATAACTTGGCGTTTAAATCTGGCTTTATCAATTCCTGCAAAGAAATATAATTCATTTGATTTGCGTTCGCCAAAACTTTTTATAATCAAAATACCAGCGGCCTGTGCCATAGCTTCTACGATTAACACTCCAGGCATAACTGGATACTCAGCAAAGTGACCTGTAAAAAATTCTTCATTTATAGTCACGTTTTTAATTGCGGTTAATGATTTTGCAGGTTCTACACTTAGTACTCTATCAATTAATAAAAACGGATAGCGATGAGGAAGCATTCGCATAACTTCTAGGATATTTATTTGAGTAAGTTCTGTATTTGTTGTCATTATTTACCATCTCCTAATTTATCTAATTTAGATTGTACGTCTTTAATTTTTTGATTTAATTTATCAATGTTTTTAAAATTCACGAATAATTTTGCCCATTCTCTGTATTCAAACACGGTCATACAGCTAGAATATAGTGCTGGTTTTGTAATGCTTTTACCAACATTACTACTTGCGCCAATTACTGCGTAATCACAAATTTCTACATGATCAGCAATCCCAGCATTGCCAGCTAGCATACAGTGTTTACCTATTTTTGTTGTGCCAGCAATACCTACTTGAGCAGCAATACCAGTATGCGCACCAATGTGTACATTATGAGCGATTTGGACTAAATTGTCAATACGCGCACCATCATCAATAATTGTTGGTCCAAACGTACCGCAGTCAATAGTAGTATTCGCGCCAATCTCAACGTTATTACCAATTACTACACCACCAATTTGTGGAATTCTATGATAATGCATTTTATCATCTTTAGCATTACCAAATCCATCAGAACCAATCGCGGCACCACTATGAATTACGCAATCATTACCAATTTGTACATTATCATAAATCGTTGCGTTAGAGTATATAGTGATATTATTACCAATAGTTACATTTTCACCAATAACAACATTAGGGAAAATTTGACAATTATCGCCAATTTTAACGTTTTCACCAATAACAACATTATGTGAAATTGATGGGTTTTGTCCAATAAAACTATTTTCTTCTAGAGTTGCACTTTTTGCAATTCCTGGTTTTAATTTTCGGCGAGGATTAAATAAATTACTTACTAGGCTAAAATAATAATATGGATTATGCGTTAATATTTTTGGCATATTAACGTCTTCAGAATCCTCAGCCTTAATAATGATTGCTGAAGCTTTGCAATTAAGAAGATTTTTCTTAAATTTATTATCTGATAAAAATGTTATTTGATTATGTTCAGCTAAATCTGTTGGAGCAATAGAAGATATTGCTATATCTTCACCAACTAATTGACCGCCAAATTTAGCGACTAATTCTGATAATTTAATTTGCATAAGAATCCTAACCTATTATTTCAAATTAATTAAATATTAGAACATTGTTCCCAAAGTAAACTGGAATGGTTGTATTGTATCATTCGGTTGAGCAAATAATGGGAATGCATAACTTACTTGAATTGGACCCATTGGTGAAATCCAGAGTAATCCAACTCCATAACTTGCTCTAAACATTTGTGCTGGAGTTAAATCAAATGGACTACCACCCCATAAACTACCCATATCTAGGAAGCCACTCATTCGCACAGATTTTTGATCTTTGACTCCAGGTAATGGGAATAATAAGTTATTACTTAAGAATAACCATCTTGTACCACCAAGAGATGATCCATCTGTATCTTTTGGACCTAAACTGCCGATATAGAAACCACGAATTGATCCAGGTCCACCCTCTAGGAAGTTTTGATAGAATGGAACTAGTTGATTATCACCATATGCATTAACAAATGCTGCCTCACCATTCATTTTCCATGTAAATGAATCACTAATTGGGAAATACCATGCATCAACTGAGTCAATTTTATAATATTGCGCACCAACACCAGGCGCAGTTACGGTAACGCTTTGGCTATAGTTTGCTCCACGAGTAGGCCATAATGCGCTATCAGTAGTATTTCTTGCCCAACTTGCAGTCAATGGAATAGCATTAACTGAATCACCGTATTGATTAGTAAATTGGAAAAATCTTGATGGAGCGGTATTTGATTGAATTTGTACTTGGTTATTTTCAAACCCTAAGCTCATATTAATTCTATCAAAATCAGATACAGGTACAGAAGTTCTAACTCGTGCACCTAGAGTTTGTGTAGAGTATGGGCTAATACCAATATTATTTGGTGTGTAAACATTGTCATAAATGTCATAACCAAGGCTTGTACCATTAGTTAAATAGTATGGGTCAGTAAATGATAGTGAGACGCTTTGATTTAATTCGCTAGTTGACGCATTTAATGCAACTGTTTTACCAGAACCAAATAAATTCGACTGAGAAATACCACCATTTAAGATAATCCCTTGACCTTGAGCATAACCTACACCAAAGTTAATACTTCCTGTATTACCCTCGGTAACTTTTACATCCATATCTACTTGGTCATTAGTTCCAGGTACTGGAGTAGTCGCAACATCAACAGACTTGAAGTACCCCAAAATATCCAATCTATCTTTTGATCGTTTGATTTCTTCTGCATTATATAGTGCTGCCTCTTGTTGACGCAATTCACGACGAATGACTACATCACGAGTTTTTTGATTTCCGCTAATATTAATGTTGCGAACGTAAATCTTCTTACCTGGGTCAACATATAATGTGTAAGAAACTACATGTTTTTCAGCATCTACATCAGGAATGGGATTAACATTGGCAAATGCATAACCATAATTACCAAGATTTTTCTTAAGTTCTTCAACGTTTTTATTTAGCGCTTGCTGATCAATAATTGAGCCACTTTTTACGGTAACTAAACTAGCCAATGCTGATTCAGGAACATCGCGATAATCTCCAGCGAGTTTAATATCTTTATAGCGATACTGATCACCTTCATGAATATTTCCAGTAATGTAAATAGATTTTTTATCTGGAGTTAATTGAACTTGTACTGAGTCAAATCTAAAATCAATGTAACCTTGATTTAAATAGAAGTTCCGAATTGTTTCCAAATCTCCAGCTAATTTATCACTAGAGTATTGATTATCTTTGTACCACCAGCTCATAATATTGCCAGTAGTTAAATAGATATTTGATCTTAATTCGTTTGTGCTAAATTTTTCGTTGCCAACAAAGGTAATGCCTTTAATTTTGGCTACACCGCCTTCACTAATATTTATCGCAATATTTACACGATTACGCTCTAATGGAGTAACTACTGGATCAATATTAACTGAGTACATACCACGATTATAGTATTCAGATTTTAAACTCATAACAGCATTGTCAAGGATACTTTTATCAAAGATCACACCATCAGAAAGACCATTACTTTTTAATGATTTAAGTAATTCATCTTTGTCAAATTCTTCAGCACCAGTGATAGCTAGTTTAGAAATAACAGGGCGCTCTTCTAAGTCAATTATAAGTGTATTGGCTTGGCGGCTAATACGAACGTCTTGAAAGAAACCTGTGACAAATAGACGGTGAATAATTTCATCAGTTAGTGTAGGGGTAAGTGTATCGCCAACTTTAACGGGCAAATAACTATACACAGTTCCCATCTCAATACGTTGTAAACCATCAATGCGTATTTGTTGAATTACAAAAGTGCTTTGACTTTGTTGCGTATTGTTAGTGACGCTACTATCAGTAACATCAGCATGTACCAATGTAATAAAACTACTTGCTATTAACAATCTGGTAAGTATTGAGAAAGATTTTTTTACCAATTAAATAACTTTGAAAAATCATTAAAAAATGCAATTGCTGTGATAAACATAATTAAAGCAAATCCAACAGCGAATATTGTGTATTGTACATCTTTATTTATTTGTTTGCCAATTAGCCATTCAAGCGTATAAATTAAAATATGCCCACCATCCAAAACAGGGATAGGTAGTAAATTCATAACAGCAATACTTATGCTAATTATAGCTAATAATTGGGCAAATTCGATTAACCCATGGTTTATAGCATCACCTGAAGCTTGAGCAATTGTTACTGGCCCACCTAAATTTTGTAGTGAAACATTGCCACTAAACATGCCAGCAATCATTTGTAAATTAGCTTTTGTAATTGAATAGCATGATATAAATGCAAAATTTATGCCATCAATAAATCCATACTTATGTGTGAAGCTATTTTCTTTTAATAAAGACTCATCTAAGCTTGGCATTATACCAATTTTTCCAATGATTTGCCCATTTTCATTAGTAACTGATGTTGGTGTAACAAACCCATTGATTGTGCTACTTTCGCGCAAGTATTGAATCGAGAGTTTTTGAGTTGGATTTGCTCGAATAATCTCAGTTAATTGAAACCAATTATCAATATTTTGATTATTTAAACTAACAATTTTATCTCCAATTTTTAAACCTGCTTGACTTGCTGCAGAATTTGGCTCAATATAACTGATAGCATCTAAATAACGAAATGGATAAAATCCAGCATTAGAGAGTGAAACATCATCAGAATTATCTATATATTTTTTGAAATTAAAATTAACTAAATAACTAGCGTTTTTACTCTCTAATTCAAATGCAATATTTGAAGTCTTTTTTAGTTGCTGTTCAAATACATTATTTGCATCAGTCCATGATTTTACTGGTTTATTATTAATGCTAATTATTTGCGAATGTGGCGATATAGATGAATCGGAGTTATTAATAACTAGTGGTGATAGATGAGTGGTTTCAATAATTGGCTTTAATTCTGGCACACCGTGAAATGCAATTACACTTAACATTATAATGGCAAAAATGAAATTAAACAACGGACCAGCAAACGCAATAATTATTTTTTGTAATGGCGGTTTATTATTGTAAGCTAAATTCTGTTCATCTAGTGGGACGCTTCTTTCACGTTCATCAAGCATCTTTACATATCCACCTAATGGAATTGCGCTAAGACACCATTCATTGCTTTTAGTTTTAAATTTAATGATTTTTGGACCAAAGCCAACTGAAAATGTCAGCACTTTGACATTAAAGATTCTCGCAGCAATGTAGTGACCAAATTCATGAATTACTACTAAAATGCTAATGGTTAAAATAAATCCAATTAAAGATAACATAATTTTACTCAATGGTTGAAGGAAAAGTCACAGAGATAATCTGTGACTTTAATTTAGCATGGTTGAGATTTGCTACTACTGGTTGGTGTAGAGTCTTTTTTGATAGCTACATCTGGTTGTGGAGCTACAAATGGAGTAGGCTGGCGCTCAAATGCCACTTCTAAAACTTGACTAATATATTTAGCTGGAATTATTTCTAATTGACCTTTAATTTCATTTGGAATATCGTCTAAGTCTTTGATGTTTTTTTCAGGGATAATTACCGTCTTAATTCCTGCACGAAGCGCTGCAAGCATTTTTTCTTTTAAGCCACCAATTGGTAAGACTTCACCATATAATGTAACTTCACCAGTCATCGCAACACTTGATTTAATTGGTATATTATTCAAGCTAGAAGCAACCGCAGTTACCATAGCAATACCAGCTGATGGACCATCTTTAGGTGTTGCTCCGTCTGGCACATGTACGTGAATATCTTTATTTTCATAAAACTTTTCATCTATGCCTAACTTAGTAGCTTGACTACGAACTAGGGTAACAGCGGCCTGGATAGATTCTTTCATCACATCACCTAGTTGACCACTACGAATGATATTACCTTTACCAGGAATCGCAATTACTTCAATAGTTAAGATATCTCCACCAACTTCAGTCCAAGCTAAACCAGTTACTCTTCCAACGCGATTTTCTTTAGCACTTACACCAAAATCATTGATGCGAATACCTAGATATTCATGTAAATTTTCAGGAGTGATTTTTACTTTTTTAGATTTAGTTTTTTTAGTGTCAATTAAAGTAACAGCTTTACGGCATAATTTACTTAATTGACGATCTAGACTACGCACACCAGCTTCTGCTGTGTAATAACGAATTGTATCTAGTACCGTATCATCTTCAATACCAATTTCAGTATTTTTCAAACCATTATTTTTTATTTGACGCGGAATTAGGTACTGATCGGCAATTTTCAATTTTTCCTGTTCAGTATATCCAGATAAACGAATTATCTCCATGCGATCGCGTAATGGACCAGGGATATTCATTGAGTTTGAAGTACATAAGAACATAACTTGAGATAAGTCAAAAGCAACTTCAGTGTAGTTATCAACAAATGATTTATTCTGTTCTGGATCTAATACTTCTAATAATGCAGCAGCAGGGTCACCTCGGTGGTCTGCACCAATTTTGTCAATCTCATCAAACAATACTAAAGGGTTTTTTACACCACTTTTAGCAATGTTTTGAATGATTTTACCAGGCATAGCACCAATATAAGTTTTACGATGTCCGCGAATTTCAGCTTCATCATGTAACCCACCAAGAGCGATACGCACATATTTACGACCTGTTGCTTTAGCGATAGACTCGCCCAAAGATGTTTTACCAACACCTGGAGGTCCAACAAAACATAAAATTGGAGCTTTGTTATTTTCTGCACGCTTTTGAACTGCTAGATACTCAACAATGCGCTCTTTAATTTTTTCTAAACCGTAATGGTCTTTATCCAAAATTTTTTGTGCTTTATCTAAATCGTGACTGATTTTAGAAGATTTTTGCCAAGGTAGATCACTTAAGTGTTCAATATAACTACGTAAAATTCCACTTTCAGACGACATTGGTGGCATCATTTTCAATTTTTTAAGCTCAGTAAAAGCTTTTTTCTCAGCTTCTTCACTCATTTTTGCTTTAGAGATCTTTTGCTCTAATTCTTGAATCTCATTTAATTCTTCAGCTTCACCAAGCTCTTGTTGAATGGCTTTTTGTTGTTCGTGTAAATAGTATTCTTTTTGATTTTTTTCAATTTGTTGTTTTACACGGCCTTGAATTTTTTTCTCGACATTTAATATTTCAATTTCTCGATTTAATTCTTTTAGTAAAAATATTAAGCGTTTTTTCAATGATGCAGTTTCAAGAAGTTCTTGACGGATATTTAAATCAGTTACAACATGCGTTGTGATTACATCAACTAATTGCTCAATATTTGATATTTTAGAGATAATAGAAATTACTTCGTCAGGCACTTTTTGATTTAAGCGCGAGAATTCATCAAATAGTTGGATGGCTTCACGGCGTTGTGCTTCAAGTTCAATTTTAGTAATATCTTGTTTAGTTTTTATTTCTGTCACTTCACTAGCAAGAAAATCACCTTTAGTCTCAATGATTTGTTCTGCTTTTGCGCGAGTGCGACCTTCAATTAGGACTTTTTTTGTTCCATCTGGAAGTTGCAAAATTTGTAATATTTTAGCTAGAGTTCCAGTTAAATGTAAATTATCACTTGTTACATCATTATCTACTGGGTTTTTTTGGCTCAATAGCATGATGATCTTATCTTTTTTATCAGCAGCATCTAAAGCATTGATTGATTTTGAACGTCCAACAAATAATGGCACCACCATGTTAGGGAATATTACAACATCTTTAAGTGGAATAATTGGCACTAAGTTACCTAAATCCTCATTGCTTGTTGAAATATCTTGGCTATTTATATTGCTATCTTTAGTTGCCATTACTTTTATTTACCTTATAAACTTAAATTCTAATTGCTTGAATAACAAATGAAGAGTTACGTAAGCTTTCTAATAGATCATTGATTTCTTTTACTGAGTGAGTAGTAATAGTTAAATGTAACTCATTATGTTCAACATCTTCAGATTTTTCTTGGTGGATTTCTTCCATGTTAATTTTTCTTTCAGCAAGTACTGCAGAAAGTTTATTAAATACACCTGGTTTATTGTCAATGAAAAGAATGATTTTTGATAAAAATTCTTTTTCTATATCATTTATTATAGAGACAGATGCGAAATTATCAACCCCTAATGAGCGTAATTTACTACATTTATTATAATGAAGCTCTAGTTCGCCGCGACGTGTAATCCGAGCTAAGATTTCTTCTCCTGGTACAGGATAGCATTTTTCATCCTGAACAACTGGGATAATGCACTTACTTAGGTAGATGCTAATTGGTTGCTTAGTCATTTGTTCAATTACGGTAAACACAGATAAATCGCCAACAC
>RXKI01000054.1:0-3008 GCA_003962895.1 Neisseriaceae bacterium | reverse complement strand
CTAGGATACCTATTTTGGATAAAATGTTCTAATTTATCGCGATCTAAACTTTGTAGCCCACACATCACTAAACCGTAGTTTAATAAATTAATCCCAACATTGATTTCTTCATCAGATTTTTGTTCTTTGAAGTATTGTTTAATTTTGCTAATTGCTTTACCGCTTACTACAAAATTTAACCATTCTTTATCTGGTTCGCCATTAGGGTTTGTAATGATCTCTACGACATCACCATTTTGTAGAACAGTGCTTAATTGTGAAATTTTATGGTTAATTTTCACTTTACTACATTGGTTACCCACGCCTGTATGTATTGCATAGGCAAAATCAACTGGGGTAGAACCTTTTTGTAAATGCAATATGCGACCTTTTGGTGTGAATACATAAATATTACTTGGCGATAAGTCTTTTAGCATATTATCTAAGAAGTCACTTGCTGTTGCAGTACTTGACTGAATATCTAAAATATTACTTAACCAATTTGATGTTTGTTTACTTGCTTTATTGTAGTTGCTACTATGATTTTCTTTGATCCAATGGCTAATTACACCTTGCTCAGCAATTTCTTCCATTTCTTTGGTGCGAATATGGAGTTGGATTGGAGTGCCTTTTGGACCAATTGTTGTCGAGTGTAGTGATTGATAGCCATTTGTTTTAGGAATCGCAATGTAATCTTTAAATCTACTTGCAATTGGTTGATGAAGACTGTGTAATACACCTAATGCTAGATAGCAATCACCAATGTTTTCGACAATGACCTTGATTTCAAAAACATCATACACATTGTCAAAAGAGTCATTTCTCTTAAGCATTCTGTTATATAGATTATAAATTGTTCTTTGGCGATATTTAAAATCTGCTTTAATTCCATTTGCACGCATTGCGGCTTCAATATTATGTAAAATTGATTGGACTACAGGCTGTCTATCTGCGTGTGCTTTTTCTGCGGCTTTGCTTAGGACTTTATAACGGTATGGGTGTAGATATTTGAAACTCTCTTCCGCTAATTGTAAATGTACTTTATGTAGTCCAATGCGATTGGCAATTGGCACATAAATTTCCATAGTTTCTCGGGCAATTCGTTTTTGCTTATCTGCACGCATTGAGCCAAGAGTCATCATGTTGTGCATGCGATCGGCTAATTTGATTAAAATCACGCGGACATCTTTTGCCATTGCAAGAACTACTTTTCGGAAGTATTCGGCATGAGCAACTGCCTCAGATTCAAAATGAAGCTTATCTAGTTTTGTAACGCTATCGACCAACTCAGCAATATTAGTGCCAAATATCCTGGTTAACTCTTCTTTTGTAACATCAGTATCTTCAATGACGTCATGCATGAGAGCACCAGCAATGGTTTGCTCATCTAAATCCCACTCAGCGATGAATGTAGCAACTTCAATTGGATGAGTGATGTACGGTTCACCACTTTTACGAAATTGACCCAAATGAGCTTGGTTAGCGACTTGTAAAGCTAATTCAATCGTTTTTATTTTATCTCCGTGCATGCTTTTACGCGCGGCAGTCAATAGTTTTCTACGTAATGAATCAACTAATTCTTGATATTCGCCATGATCGATTTGCATAATGAAGCTACCTACAATTAAGAGTTAATAGATAAATTTGTTGGTAATTTTTATGTATTGATTAATTACTCTACGCGACTCAAAATTGTGTCATCAACTTTTTTTTCAGAAATTTCGCGTAATGCTATTACTGTTGGTTTATCTAACTCATCTTGCTCAACAAAAATTTCGCTACCTTTGTCAATTTGACGTGCGCGAATTGCGGCGCTTAAAGTCATATCAAAACGGTTATTAATTACTTCCATACAATCAGCTACTGTAAAACGAGCCATTCTAGTTCCCCTTGAAAAATCTTTGTTTAAATTGGTTTAACATGTTTTTAGTTAAATTTTTTTGCGAGTTAATAATGTTTTGTAATTCGCTTAATGCTTGATTAAATAAATCATTAACTACTATGTAATCAAATTCTGGCGCATGGCTAATTTCATCTAAAGCCAAATTCATACGTGAATTTATTGTTTCTACACTGTCAGTATTTCTGCCGTGTAGTCGTTGCGATAATATTTCTAATGATGGCGGTAAAATAAAAATTAAAGTAGACTCAGGGAAAAGTTTCTTTACTTGACGTGCACCTTGCCAGTCTATTTCAAGTATTATATCCTTACCTGCACTTGTTAGCTCTTTTATTTTAGTTGCGCTTGTTCCGTAATAGTTGTCATAGACTTTTGCGTATTCTAGTAGTTCACTATTTTTTATCATTTTTTCAAATGTGACAACATCGGTAAAATAGTAATTAATACCTTCAGCCTCACCAATGCGCATTTTTCTAGTGGTATGCGATATTGATACAGAGATATTGTTATCTTGTTTACACAATTCAGTTACTAAGCTAGATTTGCCAGCTCCAGATGGTGCAGAAATTACAAAGATATTACCTTGTTGCATAGTGCTTAATTTAGTTCCATTTAATAGAGTTAAATTACGAACTTCAGTGCGCTATTGTTGATTTGAGTTTTACTCTAATGATACAATGATTACACACAAAAATCATGAAGTCAAATATTCTAACAAAAAGAGCCATGAAATGCTAGTAGATTCACATTGTCATTTAAATTTCCCTGAATTAAAAAATAATCTGGATGATTATATCCAGCAAATGAAAGCTAATAAAATAAGTTATGCTTTAGTTATTTCAACAAGACACGATAATATTGATGAGGTGGTAGATATAGCCAATCAATATGACAATTTATTTGCATCAGTTGGAATTCACCCTGATGAAAAAATCGATGATTTTGTTTTAACGGAAGATTTTTTGCTTGAGAATGCATCAAAAAATAAAGTTATTGCTATTGGTGAAACAGGGCTAGACTACTATTGGAATAAAGATGCGGATATGAGTTGGTATCATAATCAATTGGATATACATATTAGTGTTGCTAAAAAAACTTCCAAGCCGCTTGTAGTGCATACGCGAGAATC
>RXKI01000011.1 GCA_003962895.1 Neisseriaceae bacterium | reverse complement strand
AATGAAACTGATAAAAAAATGTTTGGAAAGCCAAAATATCTAAAACCTAAGATATGGGAAGTTGTTCAAGAAGAAAATATAGCAGTTTGCTCTGAATACAAAGAAATTCAAGATTTATTGGCAATTGCTTTTTACACACTCTCTCAGAATATAGTAAGATATGCTAAATTTAATTTAATAGATCAAGATGATGCTGTCCAAGAAGGAGTTATGATCTGTTTTGAAAAGATAGACAGATTTGATTCCCAAAAAGGAAAAGCATTTAATTATATGACAACTTGTATTTTAAATCATTTTCGCCAACAGTACAGGACGGCTAGAAATTATAATGAATTAAAAAGAAAATATTTAGACTTTGCTATTTCTCAAATGGACAAAAGAATTTTATCAGGTAACAAAAAAAATAATTATAAACAACAATCGCCATTGACCTCTGACGATTAAATTATATAATAATCTATATTATTCAATATAAGAAAGGAAATATGGGTAATTTCAATGCAACCGATTCTTTTGAGCAGATGGAAAATCAAGAATTAATTCAAAAATTAATTGATAATGGTTTTGGAAATTTAGTAGATGCTTTTTTGTTAAACGATGGAAAAGTTTATACTAAAAAAGGTAGATTAAATAAAAGCGGAGCTTGTAGAGTCTTAAAATGCAAGCCAAAAGATTTAGAAGATGCTATTATTGCTTGTCAAGACCTTCTTCAAAGAGAAATGTTAGATCAAGAACAAATTGAAGAAAGAGAAATAGAAAGACAACAAAATGAAGCGTGAAGATGGATATTATTGGGTAAAAATAAATGATGAATGGACAATAGGAGAATATCATTTTAGAGAAGAAAATTTACCTTGCTGGCTTTTAATTGGCACAGATGAAGGTTTTTCTGACGAAGACCTAGAGACAGTAGGACCAGCTATTCAAAAAAGAGATTGGTTTAGTTTTTTTTAAGATTATATAAAAATAAACCCATGTTTTGTTCATCAAGACATGGGTTTATTTTTTTGTGCTTAAGCCTCGCAATTTGTACAAGCTAATAAGTTTCTGCTAAAATCCTGTGCGGCATTGACAGAGTGTTGATAATACAAAGTTTTGATTCCAAGTTTCCAAGCCTCAATAATAAGAGCATTGACATCTTTAATTGGGGTCTTTGGGTGAATCATCAAATTCAAACTTTGTCCTTGATCTATATGATTCTGTCTTTGAGCAGCTTGAATGATAATTTCTTTTTGAGAAATTTCAGAAAATGTTTTAAATACCATCTTTTCATGATCTGATAAAATATCTAATTTTTGAACACTGCCAGAATCTTTCAAAATATCATCCCAAACTTTATCTGTATTGTGTCCTTTTTCTTCAAGAAGTTTTTCTAAATATTTATTTTTAATTGTATATTTTCCTTTTTGCAAATCTTTAATAAAAACGTTTGTACGTTCTGGTTCTATTCCCTCAGAGACTTGACCTAAAATAAACGCAGAAGATTTTGTAGGAGCTATTGCAAGTAAGACAGAATTTCTTCTTCCATATCCTTTACATACTTCTGGCTCACCATATTCTAATGCCATTTTAGCAGAAGCTGCATATGCCGCTTCTTTGATTGTCATTGCAACATTTACATTTAAAAGTTTAGCTTCCATGCTTTCCCAAGCAATCATTTTGCTTTGAAGCAAACTGTGCCATCCAAGTTGTCCAATTCCCAACGCTCTGTGCCTTTCGGCAAATCGCACAGCACGATGCATAAATGGAATTTTTTTTGCTTTCTCTATAAATTCTGTCATTACTGCGTCAAGTAAATAAGTAATAACCTCTACTGCATCTGTGTCTTTCCATTCATCAAAATATAAAACATTCATGGAGGCTAAATCACAAACAAAAGATTCTTCCTCATTATCGGGTTCAAGAATCTCAGAGCAATTATGTGTGATAAATCCATTACAAACCCACAAATGTTGATCGTTGTGAACTGTGCAACAATAAACATCTTCTTTTCCAATAAATTCTATCGATTCAATCTTAGAATATTTTTTTGTATTGTCTCTATATTTTCTGTCCTCAACGATACAGTTTTTACGAGAAAGAAAACCTGTATTTTCTTCAATAGTCAAAGCGTCATTTTTATTACCAATGATAAGTCGCCAACAATCTTTTGTTTCATAATATTTTTTTCCACCTTTGCCGTCTGGCAACAAAGTTTTTCCAGCCTCTCTTAATATATGAATAGAACTTTGCAATCCAAGATTTGCAAAAATCAATTGTAATTGCTTTAGAAATTCTTTATCTATGCTCACATAGGAAACTTGAATTGGATTTCCTTTACTTGAAGACATTTGAACGGTGCCATCTGCATAAAGTAGCCCACGAATATATTGCCACTGAGTTTCTTCATCTCCTTCCCATATCCAACATGGGATCACTCCCTTTTTAAAATTAAGAGATTTCTTAAGAGTTTTAGAAGACAATCTTTTCTTTAAAACACCGTTTTCAGAAGGAACACAATTATGAAATTTAGCAGGAGGAATATCTTTGTATTTACCTGTGTTTCCGTATTGATTGACTGTTTCAAACTTATTGCAGCTATATTTGTAATGAATTTCATCAAAAGATTCTTGAATTTCATTTAATATATCAAAATCATTTTCCCACAAGTCCAGCATGACAAAATCTTTATTTTGAGTACCATCTGCTTGATACAGTCCTAGCAAGAAAGCCTCTTTTGGCATATTCTTTGATCCAAACAAACCCTTATTTGTTTGGATTGCTACTCTATCTCCAATTTTAAGATCAGAACATGATTTGATTAAATTATTTTCTTTATGAAAAGCATTGTATTCTGATGTCATAATCTTATGGTATGCAGTTACTGTATGGCTCATTCCATTTGCTAATGTAATTTTATAAACATCGGCATTTTTTTCAATGAGTTTCATTGGGGAAGCATTTACCATTTGATTATTGTCAAATAATTGAAGTTCTCCTTTTTCTTGATATAACTCTTTTGCAGTTAATAGACCACGAGTAGTAACGACTCTTTGATCTCCTGTAACGCACAAATTTGAGTGGGTGATTTTCATCCCTTTGTCTTTGTAACAATCAACTGTATTGTTATTCACATTATCTGTAAAAAACAAATAAGGATAACCAACATTTGCTCGTACTTCTAAAACTCTTGCCCAAACTTTTCTCTTTTCTGCGTCTCCTTCAATCATTTCTTTCATCCATTGATCCGAAATACATACTCCAAAGGATAAATCTTGAATTAAAGCACCATCGCTTTTAATATTTAAAAATTCTAAAATATCATCATGGTCAATAGGAAGATAAGCTGCGAATTGACCACGACGAGTATTTCCTTGCGAGACAACTTTAATTAAGTTATCAAATAATTGCATAAAATGTACAGAACCAGAGCTTACACCATTATTTTTAATAGCGGCTCCTCTAGGACGTAAATTCCCGAAATAACCAGAAGTTCCTCCTCCATGTTTTGTCATCATACCAACTTCAGCCTGAGTTGATAAAATAGATTCCATATTATCTTCTAAATATGACCCAAAACAACTTATGGGCATTCCACGAGTTGTGCCAAAGTTAGACCAAATTGGAGTGCTAAGAGAAAACCATCCTTTTTGAAAATAAGATTTAAACTTAGCAGCAAAGCCAGGTTTTCCTAAAATCTTTTCCGCTGTGTTGGCAATAACATCAACTCTTTGATCTACAGATTGTCCTTCTGTTAAATAACCTGCTTCTAAAAATTGCTGTGATAAATCTGTCAACCATCTGTATTCGTTTTTCATTAGAATAAATCCTCTGCTTTAATTGCTTTCGACTTTTTTGTGTAAGTTACTGGTTTTTTATGGAAAAAATCTGTATTTACTTCGGCATGAATTTCATCATCAAACCATTTCAATGGTTTTAATTTTTCTTTGTCGACTTCAAAAACTGATTTTCCGCCAATCATTTCAATACTAGTATTGAATCTATCTTTTACAAATTCTTTCACTACATCTTTTGATAAAAATGAAAGTTCTCCTTTTTCAAAAATCCAATCAATAATGTTGCATTCTGCTTCATACGCTTTTTTGCAAGCTCTGTAAAGTTTATTGTAAAAATCCTCGTTGAACCAGTTTGGAAATTCTTTTTGAACTTGTTTGATTACATACACTCCAAACAAGGCGTGAATTACTTCTTCTTTTTGAGT
>RXKI01000026.1 GCA_003962895.1 Neisseriaceae bacterium | reverse complement strand
ATTAATTATATTGTAAAGCATTAAATGGAAAGATTGAACACACAGCAACTTATGCTGAACAACCTGAAATGCTAAAAACATTACCAGAAGGTTGGGGCGATAAAGTAATGCACACATCTATGAGTGCTGGTGAAATTGTGATTATGGCATCAGATGTGGTGCTTGGTGAAAATGGTCCATGTGCAATCAAAGAATTAAATTATGCGGCAAGTCCAGTGAGTTTGAGTATTAACTGTGCATCAGTAGAAGAATTAGAGAGTACATTTGTTATTCTATCAGCAGGTGGACAAGTAACAATGCCACCACAAGATACGTTTTGGGGTGCTAGATTTGCGATGTTAGTTGATAAATTTGGTATCAAGTGGATGTTGAATCACGACTACCCTCAAAAATAATGGTTAGTGATTTAGACATTATAGATGCTGAAGTATTATGGAATTACCATTGTATTAAAGATTTTGTCGAGAGTGTTAGTAACGCAGTTATTGTTGGTTTAGGTAGTTACGATACTCGAGTAGCGGAGCATTGTGCTTCGCTATATTTATCTGGACAAAATAATAAAATTATTTTTTCTGGTTACCGTGGTAATTGGACCAATGAGTTGTATGATGACAATGTCACTGAAGCAAAATTATTTGCGGATATTGCTATTAAATTAGGGGTTGAAAGCTCTAGTATTATATTAGAGGATAAATCTACCAATATAGGCGAGAATATCAAATTTTCAATAGGTAATAATCTTGATATCATATCTAATGTAGATAATATTATTGTTGTCACTAAACCCAATACTTTGAGACGGGCGTATGCCACATTTAATGCTATTTATCCAGAGCTAAGTCATAAATTACTCTTATCAGCACCAAACTATAATTTGATAAATCATTCTCCGTTGTTGTCTCTTGATTCTATTATTTCAGAATTAGGTGGCGATATTGAGCGGATAATATTTTATCCAGATATGGGTTTTCAAGTTCCACAAGATGTTCCGCTAAATGTTATTAAATCTTATATTCGATTAAAACACCGTGGATATGTGGAGCATTGTTTGAAAAAGTTGTAGATGTATAAATTAAGTGACTAAAATTGTTAATTTAGTCACTTATTAATTTGAACTAATTGCTAATTGGACATTTATAAACATTAAATGTGCGCTGAGAGTTTTCTACACCTGTAATAGCCAACACACTATTGCCACCCATCTCAGATGCTTGATTTCGAGCTAATGTATTTAACTGATCATCAACTTTTTGATCGCTTTGGAATGTGCTTGCACTACTCCATAATGATGCAGTTGTCTTACCGATTAATTTACAGTTACTTGCTGCGTTTTCATTTTGTAATACATAAGTCGATTCAGCTTGCGGATTTAATTTCACAAACGAGCATGCACCTAACATTGCAAATAAGCTAGTTAGCGCAAAAAGTTGTACTGTTTTCATCATAATCGGATTCTTTCAATAAATTTATAGCTAAGTAATTATATCGCACTTATTATTAGTGACGCTCTTTTATCATTAGCCATAACATCGCAGAGATAGCCAAAGACCCACCACAAATTACAAATATTATTGATTTATCAGATACCGTGCTGACTAATTGACCGATGCCAAGACTTGAAACTAATTGTGGTAATACAACTGATAAATTAAAGAGTCCCATGTATAGCCCGACTTTATTACTGCTTACTCTTTGAGTCATAATTGCAAATGGTAGACTAATTGTTGATGCCCAGCCAATCCCAATTAATGCCATTAAGACATAAATCAATATCGGATTACTGCCTAAATATGCCAGAGCGAAATAGCTAAATGCCATACTTAAAATACATAAACCATGAGTTTTGATTTGTCCGATTTTTTGTGTAATAGGCTCTAAAATCGCAACAGGTAATAGTGCACCAGTGATATTTAGAATTAGGAAAGAAATAGAAACAATTTGTCCCATTTTATTTGCATCAAGCATTGGCATTTTATAATCAATGTATGCAAACATATAGATAAACATGGTTTGTACACCCATCCAAGTAAACGAATGTGCGGCTAATACTTTACGGAAAATTAAATTGTCTGCTTGTTCTTGTGTAAGGTTGTTTGATGATTTCAAGATTGTATGTAGAATCAAACCAACTGTAATAATTAAGCAGGCTATTTCAACGTAATAATTACTACTTTCAATTCCAGATATTTTTTTGATGATACCATAAACTGCATAAATCAAAAATCCCCACAGTGGCTGAATATCCATCATGATTTGTGAAAATGAAGATTTTTGTTGTGCTTGTAATAGTTTCTCTTGATGTTCAACGATTTCACGTGGTTCTTTGATGAATAATACAGGGAAAATTGATAATACTAAAACCAGTACCACACCAACATAAATCAAAACATAATTATCAAGTGATGCACCGATTACATAAGCAGCAACCCCAAATGTACCAGAAATAGTTTGCATCCAAGTGTAGCCTTTAGTGCGTTCACGACCGTCTGGGGTCACATCAGCAATAATTGAGCGGGTTGGATTAAAACTTACATTAATAGATAAATCAAGAAGTAGGGCAACTACAATTGCCACGCCAAGCACACCATTTAAACCAAGTTTAGCAGAGATAATATCTAGATTTGGCAAAGCTAATAGCATTAATGAGCATAGGATACCACCGATAATAATAAACGGTCTTCTGCGCCCATTCCATAACCATACTCGATCACTAAATATACCGACAATTACTTGCCCTAAAATACCAGCTATTGGACCAGCTGCCCAAACTAAGCCAATTTGATCGATTTTTAAATTATATTTAGTGCTTAAAATCCAGCTTAATGCAGATATCTGTACACACAAGGCAAAACCCATCGCTGTTGCAGGTAAACCTAAAATCACATAGAAGAAATTGCTTAATTTGTTTTGTAAGTTTTGTTTCATTTGATTATCTCAAAAAGATAAGCCACTATGAATCTAGTGGCTTGATAATAAAAATTAATTTATGAGCAAGTAAATCCTGCTGTGTTTGGTACAGTGCCAGAGTATGGTACAAAATACATTACTGATTGTGCTGGTACGATTAATTGATTGATTTCGCCACCACTTATATTAATGATTTGGTGTGACATTAAATCAATATAGCAACCGCTTGTCATGGTAGTTGAAGTATCAGTTGCTTCATAATCAGTTGCAGCTTTATTTACTACAAATAGATAGTTAGTACCACGTGTAAGAGCTGCTACATTATCAGCATCAGTTGCGTTCACAGTAGCCCAAGTCATGGTTTGACCTAAAGCTTGATTGTGGAAATATACACCAGCTATTACTTCATTTTCATTCCAATATGATACGCTACCATTACCTAAGCCTGAAGTCATTACACCGGCTGAATTAACCCCTTCATTTGCTTGGGCTTGTAAATCAGCAAATACGTATGGAGTACCAGCTTCCATCGCTAAAATTACACCATAAGCTAGAGGAGCATTGTAATAATTCATTTGGAATTTATTTGTTCCAGTCCATGGACACATAGCACGCGAGCTAAAACTATCTGGTACTGTATCTTGATCCATTACTAGGTTGATTGCATTAACGCCAGATAATGTACCATTTGTACTTGATTGGTACGCATTGCTACTACTAATCATTGAAGTAAGTGAAGCTTGTAAACTTGCACCATATGCAAATGCACCGTTTAATCCAGCAAGTAATGGGAAATTTAACATTTTCATAGTGTTGCCAGAAGCATTATTGCCTGATGCCGTTTTGATTGCTGTATAGCTATTGTAATCATTGGCGTTACTTGTTGGATATTCACCAAAGAATATATTAGTTGATTTATTGTATGCTGAAGTATCGCTAAACCATGTATTAAAGAAAGTAGGGTTTTGTCCACTTACATCATCAATACGGAATCCATCAATGTTAAATCCAGTTGTTGCGCTTGCAGCTGCACTTTTACTACCACTGCCATTCTCATAACCCATCAACCACGCTGCATAACCATCAAAAATTGATTGAGTACCACATGATGCAGAGCCAGACCATCCGCTTGAAGAGTTTGATGCAGCAGGTAATACCGCATTAAACCATCCTTCAGTAGCTGAGAAGTCTGACGTCCATTCAGATGTAGAGTTACCAGCAGCAGGATTATTACCCCACAGAGCGATTAAACCACTTGTATTATCCGCAAAAGAAGCACATGTTGTCGCTGTTGTTCCAAACGGAATATATCCACTAACTTTAGTTTGTGGCCACCAGAACTGTGATAACGCTTCAGAAACATTACCATTGTTGTAATTATATGTTTCACCACTATAAACATCATAGTAATTTGTTGCTGTACTAGATGCTACTCCAGATTGAGCACCTGGTTGAGCAAACTGGTGTATTGCTACATCGACAATTAGTTGTAAGCCAACATCATGAGCATTGGTAACTAATGTTGCTAAATCATCAGCTGTGCCATAGCTAAGAGGGTTTTCTGTATTACCAATTTGTCCAAAATCTATTGGTTGATATGCCCCATACCATGCTGGAATATTGTCACTTGCAAAATTACCAGAATAAGGAACATATGCGCTATATTGAGGAGGCGATACCCAAACTACTGTGTAACCCATATTGTAGTAATTTTGCAGCATATCTTTTGTGATATTTGCATAAGGAGTATTAAATAGTTCAAGAATTACGTCCGTATTTCCATAACCTGTTTTAGTAGCCGCAATGCCAGTTGGTAATGTCATACCATATGCAGCACTACCTAGAGCATACCCAGTACCACCATACGTAGTATTAGTACCGGTACAGTATGCAGCTTCAGTTTCACCTTGGGTTATGTTTTGATTAGCACTATTTGACCACGTGCAATTACTATCTTGGCAAATTGCATTAGCAAGAGTTGTAGTAGTCAATGCTTTTGTAACTTGTTTTGTATTGTTAATCTGGTTAGATGCTATTGGTTGTAAAGTCATCTGTAGCGTTGAAGTATTTTGAGTTGCCGGCTTACTACCGCTTGAACAACCAATTATTGTTGCACTAGATACTAAGGCTAGAGTTAAATTTAGATATAGAGATTTTAATTTCATAATACTCAACTTGGGTAAAATTTTCAATGATAGAATTTTATCATGAATGTTGTTTGCTATTTATTAACTGCTAATGGATTGATACAATAAATACGAATAAAGCTTATTAAATGTAAAAATATGTTACTTTATGCATCAGTGATAATTTGTAATTAAATCAAACTAATTTAGCTTAGGTTACTAAGTTGTTTGTATATTTACTCAAAAAATATAGCTAAATTCAACAAGTTAAATTTACGTAAGTGTAAAATCTATTTATAAAATTATCCAGAGATAAATATGAAAAAGATTTTACTAGTTATTAGTACTTTATTTATAAGTAATGTGTTTGCAGATGGTATTGAAAGTAGTGCTCAGACGGTAGCACCAGTAAGCGAGTCATCTACAGTTGTAGTAAGTACAGTAGCACCATCAACGACAAATCCTAATGCGAGCTTTATTAACCGGTATGGTTACTTTCAAAATCCATATAATGGAATGCTAACTGGTGGTGGTACATTACACTTAACTGAGAGTGAAATTGAGCAACAAAACTGGGCAGAAAAGTTATTTGCTGGTGGTACATACAATGTATTCTCTGGATTTACATATAATCAATGGGATGGTTACTATCAATCTGCTGGTAAAGGTTATGGTTCTAGTGTCTTTGGACAAACTGGTCAACTTTGGGGATTCTCTGTCGGTGGAGTTTTTTCAGCGATGAATCCAATTGGTGCGTTAAATGATCAAATTAATCCAATTGTGCCAAATTCACCAGTTTCAAGTCGTTTCTCCTCAGCGTATGTGCCAACATTCACATCATATACTTTTCCAGAGTTATTTTTGGAGTATCAATACAATAATGTTGTGAATGCTGATGTTGGGTATCTTGACTTTAGTAATAGTCCTTGGTTAGCGGGAAATATGTACTATAACAATATGCCAGTACCAACAAGTTATCAAGGTATTAATGTCAATGTCTATGCAGGTGGCGGTTGGTTATTAACTGCATTAGCATTTAATGCTGCGGAATATGGTGCGCAATATGGATTTACTGGAGTAACTAACTACAGTTGGTTGGCACAAAAGCCAGGCTATAGCAATACATCAGATGGCACGGTTGCTATTGGTGCGCAATACACAGATAATAGCGGAAATTACAATGCTCGTGCATGGGGCTATCAGTTTGATAATTACGGTACATTGCTATATGGCGATGGCAGTATTAATTTTCCAATTATAGGTAGTAAAAATTCATTTAGCGTAGCTGCACAATTTGCTACTGATCAACAGTGGTTTCAAGCAAGTAATGCAATGACAAATGCCGCAACAGATCCAGGTAATATCCAAAGTTATGCCGCAGGTATCAATCTTGGCTGGGCATATGATTTAAATTTATGGCAAGTAAATTTAAGTGCAAATACCATGTGGGGAACTAGTAACTCATGGGGCGGTGGGGCAATAGCGTCTCCATATACGCAATCATTACAAGTCGATCCGTTATATTCAGAGGCATGGTCATATAATATGGTGACACAAGGTCAACCAGGTAATATGTATAAGTTACAAGCTCAGTATGCACTTGGCTGGTGGGGGCAAAATTTATTATTTAGACCAGTATATGTTTATGTGGATAACAATAACATTGCAACTAATGGCTTACAAGAGTTGGATTTGATTCTAGAATATGCAATTCCACAGGTGAAGGGTTTGAACATATTTGGTGCATTTGCTCAGCAGTGGTATCGTACTGGTGCTAATACCGATGCTTCTTTAGGTTCAACTGTACCAAATGGTAATTTTCAACCAATAGAAATACAGACGAGTTTGTTATATACTTGGTAAAATGTACTTAAGAAGATTTAACTTTAAGGAATTGTTATGAAAAGAAATTTATTGGTGGTTTTATTGTCTTTGAGTGCAAGTAGTATTTTTGCGATGAGCGTAGTTAATATTGATAATGCCAAATATACTTGTAATGGAATACGCATTTCATCAAAGACAACTATCACTACATTGCAAAATAATTGTAAAGATGCACAAGTCATAATACATGATGAGCCACATGCAGCAGGAGCAGTCAGAATTCCTGGTGGTGGTGCAGAAATGACTATGATTGCGCCAGTTGACCCTAATGATGAGACGCAAATGGATAAAGTGGAATTTTATACTGATAGAGGTAGTTATATGAAGTGTTACTACAGAAATAATACATTTGTAAAATGTAAACGCACTCCACCAAGTAACTCTTCGGTTTCTACAGTAACAGCTAAAGTATCATCTAGTAGCGTAAATTAATTACGAATACTAAATGATATTTTATAATGAAAAATGGTGATGTTTTTACATCACCATTTTGTTCATGTTTAGAATTGGTAACATGATACCAATTACAATTAGCATCACGACTGCACCCATGAATACAATTAGTGCAGGTTCAAGAATACCAGTTAATAATTGACTACGGTGAGATAGTTCAAGCTCTTGGTGCCCACCAGCTTGAGCGAGTAAATGTTCTAAATCTCCAGATTTTTCACCGCTGGCAATTAAATGAATTACAACAGGTGGAAAGGCTTTTTGAGCATTTAAAGCAACAGCTAATCCAACACCTTCACGTACCATTTTAATTGCATTTTCAATAGCATTTTTAAGCATGAAATTACTCAATGTGTTTTTACTCGCCTCAAGAGCTTGAAGCATTGGAACGCCGCTTGATAACAGCATTGATAGTGTATTTGTGAAACGCGCAATATCAATGTTAGTTAGTAATTTACCAGCTATTGGTAATGTTAGTAATTTACGGTGAAACTTGATTTTATTTTCTGTTTTTTTTAATGAACGTGCAAAAGCAATTACGGAAATTACAATGATTATAATCATATAAATGCCATATTCACGTAAGCCATTACTTGCACCAATCATTCCACGTGTAATTATTGGTAGTGTCTGTTTTGAGGATTCAAATACTTTTACAACCTGTGGTACGACAAATACTAGTAGGGCAACAATTACTAATGTTGCGACAATCGATACAATCACAGGGTAAAGTAATGCCATCATAATTTTACCCGTTAAATCACGAGTTTTATCACTATAATCTGCAAGCTTATTCATTACTTTAGCAAGACTTCCTGACTGCTCACCAGCGTGAATAAGGCTACAATAAACAGGAGGGAATATTTTTGGATACATTTCTAGTGATGATGCTAAAGTACGGCCTGCTAAAACTTCGCTACGTACACCACTCATGATACTTTTTTGTTCTGTGCTCTCTAACTGATCGGCTAGTGCAGCAAGAGCTTGCTCAACAGACATTCCAGAATTTAATAAAATTGATAATTGGCGAGTAATTAACGAAAGCTCAAGAGATGAAATTGCTTTCTTTTTAAATGAAACGTTCTTAGATGTTTTTTCTTTACGAGTTTTTTCTGATTCTATACTTGAAACAGTTAAGCCCATTTCACGAAGTTTTTGGCGGGCTGATTTTGGATTTTCAGCTTGAACAACACCACTTTTTTCTTTTCCGCTTTTATCAATCGCTTTATAAGTATATGTTCGCATACATTATTCTTTAGTAATTGTAAGGACTTCTTCTAACGAAGTTTTACCCTCAATAAGCCATCTTGAAGCATCCATGCGCAATGTTCTCATACCAAGATTTTTAATAGCATATTCTTCAATATTTTTTTCTGCTTCATTGCTATGAATCATTCGTTGAATGTTATCATCTACTACTAATAATTCATGAATACCATTTCTTCCTTTGTACCCTGTATTACTACAGTTATTGCAGCCAACTGCCTTATATATAACAGCATCTAACGGTATATCTAATTCACGACGTATCTCATCGGTGACAGCCTTATTTTCCACCTTACATTGTGGACACAGTAGTCTAATCAGACGTTGCGCCAACACGCCCATGACACTTGATGCTAGTAAGAAAGACTCAACACCCATGTCCATTAAACGTGTAATAGATGCAACAGCAGAGTTTGTATGTAGGGTTGCTAATACCAAGTGACCAGTTAAACTTGATTGCACAGCAATCTCTGCAGTTTCCAAATCACGAATCTCACCAATCATCACTACATCTGGATCCTGACGCAAGATTGCTCTTAGTGCCCGAGCAAAGCTCATATCGATTTTTGAATTAACTTGTGTCTGACTAATCCCGGGAATGTCATACTCTACAGGATCTTCAACTGTCATGATATTTAATGAATTTGAGTCAACGCGCGCAAGTGCTGCGTACAGAGTTGTTGATTTACCTGAACCAGTTGGACCTGTTACTAGGAAAATACCATGCGGGCGAGTAATTAAATGATCTATTTTCTTTAATGTATCTGAAGCCATTCCCAATGCTTCTAATTGCAAGCGGTCTTTATCTTTGTCAAGTAAACGCATTACAATACGTTCACCATGACCAGTTGGAATAGTCGATACACGTAAATCAACCTCACGACCAGCTAGACGTAATGCAATACGACCATCTTGAGGTAGGCGTTTCTCAGCAATATCGAGTTGCGCCATAATTTTGATACGTGATACAAGTGCTGCATGTAATCCTGGGTTAATTTCAGTTACTTTATGTAATACACCGTCACGGCGAAATCTAACTTTAGAATTATTTTCGTACGCATCTAAATGCACATCCGATGCATCTTCTTTTACCGCTTGGGTTAAGAATGCATTAATAATTTTAATTACAGGAGCATCGTTCTCTGACTCTAATAAATCCTCAGTTTTTTGTAGATTTTGCATTAAAGAGCTTAAATCTACGTCTTCCTGCATGTCATCAACTACAGCCGCAGCATTAGCACTTGAGTATGCTTCAGCTAAGATTGAATCAAAATATTTATCCTCAACCTTGTGCAGTTTAATCGGATGATTAATTTTACGCTTAATCTCGCTAATTATTATCGGTGTAATAATTTTTGCAGTAGCTAGGTGTACAAAATCATCATCTGCACTTAATACACAAATTTTATTACTTTTAGCAAATCCATAAGGGATTTTACGAGAAAATTTATTTAAACTAAATGCAGGTACTTGTTGTTCCACGCTCATTGATGTTCACTCACTATTGATTTGAAATGATTGAGGCTGAGTTAGGCGAAGTTTGTTCAACCGTAATACCATCATTTACTGATTTATACATTGGCTTTTGAGTGCTATAAGCAGTATCATCAGTACGTAAATCAACAATTGGCTCATTAGGAGCTTTAAAGTTTTGAGCAGGCAACTGCTGAGCATCATAAGGAACTTGATTCTCAAATGTAACAGCTTTAATTTCAGGAAGTAATATATTACCTTCAGCATGAACTGCTTTTTGTTGCTCAAGAATATATCTGTAACGTTGATTTGTTAATGCTTTAGCACCTTCTTCATTACGGATAATTAATGGACGTAAGAAAATCACCAAATTACGTTTGATATGAGAGCGGCTTTGCCAGCTAAATAACCAGCCTAAATATGGAATGCTGCTTAATAAAGGAATACCATTGGCACCAATTGAAACTGTATCTTCAGTCATTCCCCCAAGAGCAATAATTTGACCATCATCTACGATTAACTGAGTTTTTAAATTACGTTTTAAAATGCTTGGACCATTTTGTGCATATACACCTGTTGGCTCCAATGAAGATGGGTCTAGTTTAGAATCTTCTTGATAAACTGACAATTGAATCGCACCACTTTGAGTTACAAGAGGTTTAATTCTCAATACCGTACCAACGTCTTTACGATCAACTGTGTTAAATGGATTAACGGTTGAGTTACCACCTGTTGTAGCATATGAGCCTGTAGGAATACCAATGTTTTGACCTACAAATAGTGATGCTTCTTCATTATCAAGTGTTAATAAAGTAGGGCGACCTAAGACATTACCCGCGCTTGAAGAGGTAATCATGTCAGCTAATGCAGAAATACCAGGGATTTTTTGTCCACCAATTTCTACAGTACCTGTCACCAAACCTACATAAACTTCACCAGGTATTGCTCCTGCACCATTTGGAGAACCTGTAGCACCACCTTTAGCTAGACCCAATGCGGTTGTTGCTATGCTACCGATAGAACTACCTCTACCACCATAGTTAGATAGCACACCAACCCCAGCTTTATTGTTACCTGCACCACCAAGCCATTGAATACCAAAATTACCAGTTTCAGTAGCATTAATATCAGCAATAAGAGCTTCTATCATTACTTGAACACGACGTACATCAAGCATGTCAATTATCATGCGTAAATTACGATATACTGGTTCTGGAGCTTGTATAATTAATGCATTTGTAGTTGGTTCAGCCTGGATAAGAATTTTTGGAGCATTTTTATCACTATTAGCATTTGCATTATTATTGCTGCTACCACTACTTTTAGGTGCTGGATTTGAGTTCCCGTTAAATGAACCGCCACCTCCACCACTACCACCATTGCCAGAAAATGCTGAACTAGTATCTGATAGAGTACGTTGTGCAGGGGATGGTGACATGTCTGGGTCGCTTTGCCCTGTTGATAATACATTTAAAACTTCTGCTACGTGAGCTGCATCAGCATTTTTTAGATAAACCACATGCATGTTATTATTGCTCTTAGCATTTTCGGTATCTAATGATAAAGCTAGCTGCTTTATTTCATCTAATTTACTTTTGTTGTTTGATGAGAGGATTAATGAGTTTCCTGCTGGATTAACCGTTACAGTTACAGTTGGTCCACTATCAGCATTTGCAGCTCCACCACCAGTTGCAACACCTTGATAACTTTGTAATAACTGTGCTACGTCTGAAGCATAAGCATGTTTTAACGTTACTACTTCAGGTGGTATTTTAGTTGCTTGAGTTGCATTTAAACCATTTATAATTTTAGTAATGCGTTGAATATTTGATGCATAGTCTGTAACGATAAGAGCATTATTATTTGGATATACTGAAATTGCATTATTGGATGATACAAGTGGACGAATTGCGTTTGAAACTTGAGTGGCAGAACCATTGTCAATTGTAAATATTTTAGTAACCAATTGATCACCTTGATTGAACCTAATGCTATTATCTGTACCTGTTACCATGTCATGAGTTTTAGCATCAGCCTCAGGTAATACTTTTATTACTCCATCAGCTTCTACAGTTGCATATCCTTGCATGCGTAGTGCACCCTCAAGTACTTTGTAACTCTCTGCCTTTGAGACTGGTTTTTCAGAAACTATATTCACTTTACCTTTAACTCTAGGGTCAATCACAAAGTTTTTGCCAGATAATTTACTGATAGCTTTAATAACGGTTTGGATATCTGCATCTTCAAAATTTAGTACAACTTTATCATCAGATATGTTTTGTTGGTTATTATATGGTGCAGACGAATCGTTGCTTGGTGCAGCTAATGAAATATTATAAATTCCTGCTGTGCATATCGCCAAGATTAGAGTTTTAAATTTATTTTGCATATTTGATACTTTGCCTTGAATTAGAATGAGTCTTAGTGGTTTTAACTTGAACTGTTCAGCTTTGTGTTTGTTGAACGTTCGCTGTTGTTTGAGTCGTTATTCTCTTGAAATTTTTGGATCATTTTACGTCTTTGTTCTGCTATGTTATTAATTTCTGGGTCAGGGCTATGTTCTTTATTTGTGTTTGGTGTGCTATTGTTTTGAGTGTCTTGGGTGGTTGTATTACTATCAGTTCTATTCGCAAATTCACTTTGCTCCGCATCAGGGTTTGCACTTACAATATATGAAATATCAATGCCATTAATTGATACAACAATTTTGTTTGGTAATATCTGGCTAACAGTTCCACCTGCAAAGCTATCACCTATTTGTATAACTGCGTCTTTATCGTTTATTTTTGCCAAAGCGATGCTATTTTTTGGACCAGATGCATAAACACCGTATATAGTGATTTTATCTTTTGGTAATTCTGCTTCTTTTGACTCAGGTTTTTCTTCTTTAAATGTGCCAAATGGTGCTAAATTTATAAGTTGTTGAGCCATCAAATCATTTGTCTGTAATGTATTGGCGCTAGATAAGTAGTTAATTGAACTAGGTTTTGCTACCCACCACAAGCTTTTTGATATCATTATTAACAAAATAAAAACACATGTTGCTAAAGTGTACTTTGGTGCTCTAGATATCATTCCATTTAATGATATATTAGGTTTAAAGTTAATTTGTAGCTTCATTTTCATTTATGGTTTTTAAATTTGTTTCATATTTATATATTAAAATATATTGATTTTTAAACTTCTCAAGTTTAATTTATAATTAATAAAATTAGTTTAAGGTTAACTTCATTATAACCGCTTATTATATCAGATTGTGCTGTTGTTTGTATTTATTTTACATTGATAGCATATGCCATAGATATTTAACGTATGGGTTGTAATTTGGAATTGTTTAGCTTTAGTGATTTGAAGCTGTAGCATTTCAAGTTCTTCGTTGTGGAACTCTTCAATTTTGCCACACTCTGTACAGATTAGATGGTCATGGTGTTCACTATCGGGGTGGGATAATTCATATATCGCTTGGCCATTGCTAAAATTCAATTTATCTACAATTTCTTCTGCTTCAAAAACTGCTAAAATTCTATAAATGGTAGCAAGGCTAATTTCACTATGTTGGTTACGCAGTTTTTCTAGTATTGCATTTGCATCAATATGCCTATTTTGCACAAGGATTTCCAGTACAGCAAGCTTGTGTGCAGTAACTTTAATGACTTTGTCTTTGAGCCAAGATTTATAATTAACCAATTTATGATACCTTTATCAATTATTGCACACAATTCGTATTTTAAGGGTAAAATGGCGCTAATAGCAAGTTTTGGTTGTTTACTATATGAAATTTAATGCGCGGAATTTATTTGGATATGTTTTATTGTCAATAGGTTGTATTAGTTGTAGTGGCGTTAATTTGACTGAGTGGCAATTCCCATACTATTATCCAATACAACAGGGTAATTATATAACTGAAGGGCAATTAAGCACACTGCACATAGGTATGCCTAAAGAGCAAGTGGCAAATATCTTAGGTACTCCAGTAAGTCAATTCATGTTTAACGAATCGCAGTGGCAGTATACGTACCAATACTATAGACATGACTCATTAAAAGGTAGCTATATAGTTAATTTAAACTTTGATTATATGAATGATCTGGCTTCAATTGAATCAGTTGGTGAAGTTTTTGATAGGTAGTTGATAATGAAAATTGCAGTTAATGGTATAAATGGAAGAATGGGTCAGGAGATTGTTCGCGTAATTAATAGTGAAGATGATCTAATAATTGTTGATTTTAATGCGTTAGACGAAAATGCTTGTGCGGATGTAGTAATTGACTTTTCTTCTCCTGATGGCTGCATGAAAGTGCTGAAATATTGTAGTGAAAATAATGTGCCATTGGTTGTAGGTACAACTGGTCTTTCAGATGCTCAGAAAGAGACATTGGAGATAGCATCTAAAACTATACCAATTGTATTTGCGCCAAATATGAGTTTGTCGGTAAATGTTATGTTTACTATTTCTAAATTAATTGCCAAATATTTACCGGATGCAGAGGTTGAGATAATTGAAGCGCATCACCGTTATAAGAAAGATGCGCCATCTGGTACAGCAATAGGTATTGGCGAAGCTATTGCAATTGGCCGTGATCAAGATTTTAAAGAAGTAGCTAAATTTACGCGCGAGCGACATAGTGAAAATATCCGTGATAAAAATGAGATAGGCTTCTCTGTGGTTCGCGGAGGTGACATCGTTGGACAGCATACAGCGATGTTTATTTTAAATGGTGAAGAGTTAAACATATCTAGCATGATCAATAATCGAAAAAGTTTTGCTAGTGGAGCGGTATTAGCGGCAAAGTTTTTAGTGAAGCAAACCGAAAATAGGCTCTTCTCTATGCAAGATGTGTTGGGTATCGATATTTAAAATAGAGCAATAGCAAAGTGTTAGATGTTGCATTTATTGGTGCTTAGTGATAGAATCCGTTTATTATTAGAAATTTGTTTATTAGTGGGGCATTAGATATGAAATTAAAACAACGTAATAAAAATTTAGGTTTTACTCTAATTGAGATTATGGTGGTGATTGTTATTATGGGTATCATGGCAGCATTAGTTGTGCCTCGTGTGATGAGTAGTACAGATGATGCACGTAAAGCTGCAGCAGTAACAGATATTAAAGCGATGACAGATGCGTTAAAAATGTATAAATTACATAATTTAAACTACCCAACTCAACAACAAGGTCTTGATGCATTGGTAAATAAACCAACTATTTCACCAATTCCAAAAAATTATACACCAGGTGGTTATTTAGAAAAATTACCTAAGGATCCTTGGCATAATGATTATCAGTATCAAAATCCAGGTAAGCATGGTGATGTTGATATTTATAGTTATGGTGCAGATGGTCCAACTTCTGCTGGTGAGAATGGTGCTACTGTAGTAGGTAATTGGCAATAAAAATTAGTTTGTTAATTAAGGTCTGTATATAAAGATAAAAGCACGAAATATTAGTTTCGTGCTATTTTTAATGGTGTGTTTATTAAATTGAAAAAACTTGGGTTCACTCTTATTGAGATGATGGTCGTGCTTTTTGTCATTGGTATATTATCCACGGTGACAATGATGAGCATTAATGCACCAAGTTTCACTAGATTTTTGACTAAGGCAGAGCAGTTGTCAGAAAGTTTGGCTATATTGTCAGATGAAGCGGTTTATTCAGGATCCTTGATTTCTTGTAATTTACGTAAAGAAAGTATTTCATGTCGTCGCTATAGAGATGGTGATTGGACTGACTTAGATTTACGTAGAGTTTTTTCATGGGGCTGGCCAGATAGCGTAGTGATAAAACAAGTTATGATTAATGGTACACCAATTAATGGCGAGAAGCAGACTGTAAATTTCGATCCTAGTGGTGACAATGACTTGCTATCGATTGAAGTAAGTGATGGTGTTTATACTGTGTGGATATATGGTGATTTAACTGGCAAGTATTGGGTGTCTAGTTGATGATAATAAATAAATTGCGTCAAACTGGCTTTACATTAATCGAGTGCTTGGTTGCATTATTTATTGTGACTATTGTATTAGCTTCTGCTTCTCGTGCAATTGGAATTATTAGTACGGATTTACGCGATACCTTTGTGATTGAAGTGGCAACTTGGGTTTCAGAAAATTCATATAATGCTCTTAAACTATCTAATGTTTATCCTAGCGTTGGTTCGACCTCAGCTGATGCATCAATGGCTGGAATTGACTTTATAGTAACTCAGAATGTGAGTGATACGCAAAATCCATATTTTAGAAAAGTTGAAATAGTGGTTGCTGAAAAAGATACACCAGATCACTCTATATTTAGAACTATTAATTTTATATCACAGTACTAGATAGCGATGAAAAAAAATCAATTGATTAAAAATAGTGGGTTTACCCTAATTGAAATTATGGTGACGGTTCTAATTTTTGCTATTATTTCAACTATTTCTTATAAAATTGTCTCTAGCTTAGTGATGACTAATCAAATCGTTGATGAAACCCAAGAGAAGTGGGGTAGTTTGTCGTTGGTTAGTGGGAATTTAGCTAAATCTGTGCATCGGTTAATTCCTTTAGTGGTGAGAAGCAATAATGGTGAAGTATTACCTGCATTATATGGTAAAGACGGCGTTAGTGGGCTGTATGATGGGCAGTTACAGATGACTTTAAGTGGTGTAATTGGCGATGATGTAACTGGGATTAAACCACCTAAGAGAGTAGAGTACAGGTTCTATAAAAATACACTTTATTTAGTAACATGGCCAGTATTAAATCGTTCGGCATCTACTGTGCCACAAATTGATGTTTTGATGGAAAATGTAAAATCTTTTGAGCCAGAGTTTTTATATCCTAATGGACAATGGCGAAATAATTGGCCTCCAGAAGGTATGGCAATTGATACTATGCCAAAAGCTATGCGTGTTACATTAGAGATGATGTCTACAGAAAGTATTGTGCGAGAGTGGATATTAGACAAGTAAATAAAAAACAAACTGGTGCAGCATTAATTACCGTGATGATAGTTGTTTTCATTATGATGGCAATTATTGCTCACTTGACGGTAACGAATTTTAGGACAATTAAACGCTTGGGTAATCGCCAGTTAGTTGAGCAAGCTTCAACAATTGCTTTTAGCGCAATTGATTTTGGTAGAGCTGGTCTTGGTACAAGTGCTTCAACATCACAAGTTGATACATTAAAAGATATTTGGGCTCAGCCAATTCCTAAAGTTAAGTTGTTTGATGATGTGTATATGAGTGGTAGTGTAATTGATGAACAAGGTAAATTCAACTTAAATGACTTAGTTAATCGATATGGCCAAGTTAATCCAAATGTGCTAAAGCAATTTACCAGTTTACTTACATATATTAATTTATCACCAGATTTAGCAACGGCAATCGCTTATTATATGGCAGCTCCTCAGTATCAAGGTTCAATCAGCACTCAATACTCTATGTCTAATCCACCTTCTCGTCCAGCTGGACGTCCGTTGGTTGATATAACTGAATTAATGTTGGTTAAAGGTATGGATGCTACTACATTGCAACGTATGCTAAAATACGTCACGGTAATTCCAGTGAATAATTTTGGTTTTGCGAGCGAAAGTTCTGTAGAAAGTCAAACGCAAAATAGCGACACAGTAAGTAATTTTGGTAATGGACTACAGGTTAATGTAAATACTGCAATGCCTGAAGTAATTGCGGCAAAAGCGGGGATGCCAGTGAATGTGGCACAAAGAATGATTAGTGAAAGACAGGCAAAATCGTTTGCTAGCCAGTCAGAAGTTGTTACCTTTCTTGGTAAAAACGGAATCATGAATGAAAAAGATGGACCAAATGCTAATAAATATAATTTGTCTGGTCTTGGGGTAACTTCAAATTATTTTACCATACACGCAGTAGTTGATGATCAGCAAGATCAGGTGAAATGGGTAGCATTGGTTTATAGACAAAATCGTAGTGGTCAGTGGCCACAAATTTTATGGCGGCATCCGGAATGACGGTCTTACGAATACAAGTTAATAATGAATTATTGATTGATAATGATTGGTTTTTGATTCATGGAACAGATGATTTAGGTTCTGGTCAAGCGTTAATTAAAGATGCTTTGGCACTGGATGGTTATGATTCTATTGAAGTATATTTAGCGCCATTCTTAGCAACAGTTTTTAAAGTTGACATATCGCACATTAGTGATCGAAAAATCACTGATGAATTATTATTGGGTCTTGTTGAAGATAATCTGGTTGAAGAAGTTGAAAACTGTAAGCCTCTTTTGATGCGCTTAAGTGATGGTGGTGCCTTTGTTGCGGTATTGAATTCAGCTTTTTATCAAAATTTAATTCAATTGTTTAGTGAGCACATTAAGCTCGTTAAATTTATCCAACCATCTCCATATTTAAGTGCCTTTGAAGATGGTAAATGGACTATTTGTTTAACGGATGAAGCTAAGTATATTCGTACGTCACAATTTGAATACTATTTATTAGATGATGGTGATTTATTTCCGGATATGCTCCGCATGATGTTAGATAGTTATACAGAAGACAGTATTATTGTTTATGCTAATAACCAAGAAATAATTAATGAGCTAGAAAATAAATATAAGTTACTATGTAAAGTTGAAACTGAATTTCAATATGGTAACTTGTTATGGAATTTTTATAATGAAAAAAGTAAACGGTTCAATTATAAATTTACTCAGGAAAATAAATCATCTTTAATCAAAGTTGGAAAAACATTAGGTTTAATTTGTGGGCTGTATGTTATTTTTTGGGTGGTTGGACTTGGTTATTTAGTGATTGATAAATATCGTTTACAAAGTCAGGTTTCTAAATCTCTTACCGGATTAATAAAATTTGATGGTTATCAGACGAATTTATTGGGTAAAGTAAACGACCAACTAGGTGGTTTAGCGCATTCAAAAGGTTATTACTCATCGCGAGATTTTGTGTTTTTAATGAACGCGTTTTTACAAAATATGCCAGAAGTCAACCAGACCATGATTGTTGGTGTTAAGTTTTCTAATAATACATTACATGTTTTATTAAATTCTCAGTTTCAGAATAGTAATATGGATAATTATATTGAGTTAATTAGGACTAAAAGAATTGATATGGAAGTAACTGATTATGCATCTTTCCAAAGTGCAAGTCAGGGTGATGGAAAAAGCAATAATGGTGGTGGATTGCTAGATGATAGCGATAAAGATCAAAATGTTAAGAATGCTCAGTGGGTGGTTTCACTCCATGAAATTAACACTGTGGAGCAAAATTAAATGAAGCAATTAATTAATAAACAAATTGAGCTGTTAAAGGTAAAATTTAAACCACAAATTAATAATTTAACAAACAAATGGAATCAATTACAAGATCGTGAACGAATTTTAGTTGGATTGATGGTTGCATCATTGGCATGTAGTTTGTTATATATTTCAGTTGATTCTATTGTGAAGTATAAGGCGTCATTACAGCGTGAAGTGGTAAGTTTGAATGAGTTTGTGTTATATGCAAATCAAGCTTCAGTTGAATTTAAAAATTTATCTAAATTAGAAGCTAAGAGCTCTATGCCTCCATCGGTAGCACAGGTTGAGTCAGATGTTATACAGATTACTTCAATTGAGCATCCGAGTGTGAATTTACAAGATGGTCAGCTAGCAATTAATATCCCAGAAGTTCAATTTAACCAAGTAATGATGCTACTTGATCAGCTCCGTAGAAGTTATGGGTTGTTTCCAGACCAGCTTACGATTACGCGAAAAGATAAAGATGGTATTGTTTCTCTTTCTGCATTATTTTGGGTGAGCTAGATGAGTCTATTTAAAAAAATATTAATGTGGTTTGCTGCTTGGTTTGTAGTAATCGGTGTTATGGTTGCAGAAATGCCAGCTTGGTTAGTCGGTACAATATTTTCACATTATACTGATGGCAGGCTGATTACTCGCAATGAAGCAGGATCATTTTGGCATGGTAGTGCTTTACTTGTTGCTGTTAGTGAAAATAAGAAGATTCAAGAGCCTTTGATGCGCGTTAATTGGGATTTAAAGCTAGGCTTATCTAAATTTGTTACATTAGATTTAAAATCTTATAATAAAAATGTTGCAAATATATTTATTGATAAAAATGGGGCTAATGTTAATAACGTTGACATGTCTTTAGCAATTAATCAGTTAACTATATTTTTAGAAAATTTAAATTCGCTTAATTTAACCGGAAATATCAAAGTTAATGCCAATAACATTCTAATAGCTAAGAAGATGTCAGGTAATATTCAAGTTAACTTAGGCAATATTGGATCTGGAATGTCTCCTGTAAATCCACTTGGTAGCTATAACTTAACTATGGATTTATCTAATATGTCAATTAATGTTAATTCATCTGGTGGTAATGCTTTAAGTATTGATGGAAGTGGTAATACGACTCATTTAGAATTAACCGCTAAGGTTGATCCAGATAAGAGAGATGATATGTTGCAGTTTATGACAATGGTTGGTGTACCACAAGGTGATGGTGCTTACGTCTTGAAGGTGTATTAGGACATGGCTGATATTATTTATGGATTTCATAGTATTTCACCTATTGTATGGAAAACACCAGAGTTAATTGGCACATTATACTGTGAACATGGTCGAACAGATAAGCGTATTAATGAGTTAATAGCTGAGGCTCAAGAGCGAAATATTCCAGTTGAGCTAATTAACAAAACAAAGCTTGATAAAATTGCTCAAACTAATAAACACCAAGGTGTGGTTGCCGAATTAAATGAAGTAACTAAAAAAGATTTGAGCTTAAAGTCAACTCTTAAAGAGTTGGAAGGTAAATCAGGCTCAATAATAGTCGTGCTTGATGGGGTTACTGATCCGCATAATTTAGGTGCAATTATTCGTAGTTGTGATTGTTTTGGTGTAGATGCGGTTGTATTACCAAAAGATAATTCAGCGAATATTAATGCAACTGTTGCCAAAGTTTCATCAGGGGCTATTAATAATGTACCAGTAATTGTAGTGAATAATATCTCACGTGCTTTGGATGAAATTAAAGATTATGGTTATTGGATTGCTGGGACGACTTTAGCTGATAACTCAGTTGAGTTGTTTGATTTTAAGCCAGATAATAAAATTGTATGGGTATTGGGTAGTGAAGGTAGTGGCATACGTCGATTAGTTGCTGAGAATTGTGACCATTTGGTAAGCATTCCAATGTATGGTGGTACGCAATCTTTGAATGTGTCAGTTGCTGCGGGAGTAGTGCTGTCTTATACTCAGTTTATGAAGAATAAAAAGGTTAATTAATGGATATTAATACACAGTTATCAGTTATAAAAAAAGGTGTTGAAGAATTACTTTTAGAAAATGAATTGATTGAAAAATTAAAGAAGAAGACACCATTACGCGTAAAGGCTGGGTTTGATCCAACTGCGCCTGATTTACATTTAGGTCATACGGTATTATTGACTAAGATGCGTCAGTTACAAGACTTGGGTCATCACATTATGTTTTTGATTGGGGACTTTACTGGTATGATTGGCGACCCAACAGGGAAAAATGCAACACGCCCACCACTAACTCCTGAACAAATCAAAATTAATGCAGAAACGTATACTAAGCAAGTATTTAAAATTTTAGATCCAAACAAAACTGAAATTTGTTTTAATTCAAAATGGTTAAACGATTTAGGTGCTGCTGGGATGCTTAAACTTGCGGCTAGTCAGACTGTTGCTCGTATGCTTGAGCGTGATGACTTTTCAAAGCGCTTTAAAAATAATCAGTCAATTTCAATTCATGAATTTATGTACCCATTATTACAGGGGTATGATTCAGTTGCTATGAATGCGGATATTGAGCTTGGTGGAACAGACCAAAAATTTAATTTATTGATGGGACGTGAGCTACAAAAGCAGCATGGACAAGATACGCAAGTGGTATTGATGATGCCATTACTTGAAGGGCTTGATGGTGTTAATAAGATGTCTAAGTCCTTAGGTAATTATATTGGTATCGCTGAGCCTGCAACAGAAATATTTGGTAAAGTGATGAGTGTTTCTGATGATTTAATGTGGCGTTATTTTGATTTAGTTTCACTGAAAACGACCGAAGAAATTAATGCGTTAAAACAAGCTGTCGCTAATGGTGAAAATCCACGTAATGTGAAAGTTCAATTAGCTATGGAATTGGTTGCAAGATTTCATAATCAAGAAGAAGCAAACAAAGCATTAGCTGATTTTGAGACTAAATTTAAGCGTAATGAAATACCTGAAGATTTGGAAGAGTTTGCTGTTAGTATTGAAGGTGATAATATTGGTTTAGGAATATTATTAAAGCAAGCTAATTTAGTTGCCTCAACTAGCGAAGGTAATCGCATGATTGAGCAGGGTGGAGTGAAAATTGATGGCGAGAAAGTAGCTAACAAAAATTACTTACTGAATAAAGGTGATGGTTTCGTAGTACAGGTTGG
>RXKI01000012.1 GCA_003962895.1 Neisseriaceae bacterium | reverse complement strand
TGAAGCTTAAGGCAATATATAATAATAAAATTATAACACACACATGCACCAATTATGCGTTTGTGTGTATTTAAGAAAGTTTATTATTAACTAATTTATATACAAATTAGTGCAGTATAGAATGATAGCTCCGCTAGTCAGTGTAATGAATAGATTATATGTTAGGAGAGGTGAGCCTTTACCTTGGCACTTGCTTTCTCGCATATGGCTGCTTCATTCCTGACCTGACCAGATTTTGCAAGTTACAATGCAAGGGGACCCACCATTGATTTTGAATAGGTAGTAATTCTATCATATAAATTAATTAAGTTTAAATTTGATTTTGGCTAATAGCCAATATTTTTTCCTTCATTTTTACATACATAGCCATATTCTTTATCAATAATACTATTTCGACGAATTGATGAATAATTACCGCTTAAATCGTAAGTTTTGATTATAGTACCATATTCATCGAATATTGATTTAGATGTAATCTTGTATTGTTTATCAGAGCAGTTCATTATCCACTCTGAAACATCATACGTATGGGGTGGAAAGCTTTGAAAGTTGAAACCGTTCCTATTGGTAATAGTTTTCCGGTCTGTAAATTTGTATTTTTCATTACCAAGTTTGGCTATACTGGAATCATTAATTTCTACAGCAATTTTACCTGAATCAGATTTACCTAAATAACGCCAACTATCACTAATGCCACCAGGTATAACTCGTTTTGGAACTTTAGGGAACTTACCAGTGCTTGGTTTATTTGTTTTAGTGTATTGTTTAGGTGCTGATGAATTAGAGCAAGAATATATAAATAAAGTTGAGATTATAAGAGCTGAGAGTTGTTTATTAATTTTCATAAAATTAGAAAAGCGGTGAAAAACACCGCTTACCATTTATTTCTTTTTAGTTTTAGTAACTGCATCTTTTAAAGATTTACCAGGTCTAAACTTAGGAGCTACAGAGGCAGCAATTTTAATCTCTGCACCAGTTGCTGGGTTACGACCAGTTCTAGCAGCACGAGCTGCAGTAGTGAAAGTACCAAAACCAACTAAAGTCACATCATCACCTTTTTTAAGAGATGTTGTAACTGCTTCAACAAAAGCATCTACAGCTTGAGTAGCTTTTACTTTTGAAATATCTGCACTGCTAGCAATGAATTCTACTAAATCTGATTTATTCATAAGAATACTCCGTGTGTGAATGTTAAATAATTAAATTTGTTTCTACTTAAGTCATGTTTATATCAAATAAACTATTACTCGTCAAGCTTATTTAGCTATTAATATTTAAGTTAGCATTTGTTTTAAGAAAATGTAGCAATATTGTTACAGTTAAATATTTTTAATAATTGGTAAATGCCAGTGGTATTTATAACTTAACATCCTTAATACTACCATGCTTATTACTGAAATTATAGCTGCTATTTCAGGTATTAAAATAAATCCCAGTCCGATGTATAAAAATGCTCCAATTAATGCAACAGTTATATATAACTCACTTGAAAAGACTAATGGTAATCTATTTGCTAACATATCTGCGAGTACACCACCACCAATAGGTGTCCATAGTCCCATAATTACAGCAATTACATAGTTATATCCAAGAAGCGTAGCTTTCTCCATGCCAAAGACACAGAAAATTCCTAAACCGATTGCATCAGTAAATATGAGAATGTTGTACATTTTTTTGCTTGTTAAGAAATTCTTATTCATGTAGCAAATCAAATAGGTAACGCTTGATGTACAAATACTAATTAATGCATAGCGATAATCAACAACCCAGAGTGGTTTAGCCCCAAGCATTAGGTCACGAACAATACCACCTCCGTATGATTTAATAAATGCAATTAAGATTGCGCCAGTTATATCCATGCGTGAGCTGATTGCAATAAAAGTACCACTTATACTACACGCCATTACACCAATTATGAAACAACCTTCTAGTACTACATTTATTTGATCAACATTAGCATGAATCATCTTTTATGCCTTGAAAAAGAATTTATCAATTAACTGACTATAGTAGGAGTTTATTATATCTAATTTATCTTGAGTTGTAATATCTTCTTTAAAGTTAAATTTATGATTGTAGATTTCTGTTATTAATCTAGTTAAGTTATTAATTGATGCGGTCTGATTGTCATTTAAGATTTTTTTGAATGAATTTAATATTTTTATAATTAATTCATATTGATTATGTATTTTAAGTTTACTAATAGCCAAAGTTAATGCTTGTTTGTTTTCTATTGAAGCCAATATATTTAATAAATTTATAGTAGTTTTATGCTGATTAAATAAAGATTTTTTATTCGTGAGTTGTTTAATTTCATTTATATGTGAGAAGAGAAATGTATATTTATCAGATTTTGTTGATGGCTTATTTAGTTGACTTTTCAAATCATCATTGAATAATTTATCAATTTCTGGGAAAAAGACAGCTAAATTATGCGTTAAGTTTAATTGCTCTAGATAATCACCAAAATTAGCTAGAGAAATAGCTTTGTCAAATTCATCAAATACACGCTCTTTAGATAATTCAAGCCCAGCATTTACTTTTGCCATCTTTTGCATCAGTTGTATGGTATCAGGGTGAATTGTGAAGCCAAATTTGGCTGCGAACCTAGCAGCACGCAATATGCGTAATGGGTCTTCTGTGAATGCTGATGACACATGGCGGATTATTTTATTTTTAATATCATCAATTCCGCTATATGGATCAATTAGATTTCCATCCATATCTTCAGCAATTGCGTTGATAGTTAAATCGCGGCGACTTAAATCCTCAACTAATGTTACATTTTTATCAGCAAATACACTAAATCCAGTGTGTCCTTTGGAGGTTTTTTTTTCAATTCGAGCTAAAGCGTATTCTTCTTTTGTTTTTGGATGGAGGAATACTGGGAAATCACGCCCAACTTGAGTAAATCCAAGTTTTATCATTTCTTCAACGGTTGATCCAACCACCACATAATCACAGTCATGTGGTGTGATTCCAATTAATTTATCACGAACGTAACCACCAACACGATAGATTTGCATTTAGTTATCATCATCACTGTTTTTATCAGATGAATCTGTTGCCTGAGGACTGTTTCCGTCAGTATTGTCATCATCTTCAACAAATGTTTTATCTTTATTATTAATTTGTTTTAAATAATCAGCCATGTTGAGTGGTTTTTTATTTATTAGTGCTTCATAAACTAACTGATTGGTTGTGATTTGTTGAGTGTATGCGCGTGTAATATCAAATGGAACTAATTCAGTTTGTAATTGATTATCTAAACCATAAAAAGCTTTTTCCCAGCGATGCGCGCGACCAGGTCCTGCATTATATCCAGCGCTTGCGTAAATTAAATTGCTTCCGAATTTGCGGTATAGGCTTGCAACAAACCAGGTACCTTCACGTATATTGCATTGATAGGTTTTGTAGCAATCTGCTGATACACCGAGTTTTTTTGAAATGTACTTAGCGGTTTGAGGCATCAATTGCATTAATCCAACTCCACCATCAAATGCCAGAGCATTTTTATTAAAGCGACTCTCTTGGCGAGTAATTGCAAGAGGGACTGTTACAGGGATTCCATTTTCGTTTGCTGCTTGAGTAAAGCTGTCTAAATATGGTGTTGGGAATGCGCGTCTTATATCCACATTATTCATTTTTGTTGCAGCATAGATACTCACATCATTCATTCCTAAATTATCGGCGTAATCGCTAATTGAGAGTAAATCTGTATCATTTGAGTATCCTGCTGTTTTATACAGAACAAATGTTGCTAAATTTTTATAGTATGGGATATTAAATTTAGTTCCAGCTTGGTATAAATCAAAACCTAATTTTGCATAATTATAGTATTTTATTTTATTTAGGCTAATACTTTTATTTTCGACTGGTATTGTCGGTACATCACCAATTTCGGATTTAGCTAACAAACTATAGAATACTGGTTTATTTGATATTTTTTTAAGTGTAGCAACCGCTTGATTATCATGCCCAAGTTTTCTATATGCATATGCTTTCCAATATAGCCATTTATCTTGTTCTTTTAGGCTTTCAGGCATTGCTTTAATCGTCTCGAGCGCATCATACCACTTTTGATTAAATAAGTATATTCGCACTTTCCATTCAAATTGATCATTGCTTAGATAAACATCATGTCCACGATTTGTTGCAGTTAATGCTAAATCAAACATTTGTTTAATAGCAAGTCTTATTGCAACAAAATTATAAAGATATTGTTTTGT
>RXKI01000045.1 GCA_003962895.1 Neisseriaceae bacterium | reverse complement strand
GATAAGACAACTCCAAAACGAGCTATAGTTAACTTACCTTGATATGTGAGTAAAGACTGCTCCCACTTACGAGTAATTTCTTGTGAAAAATTATCGTATTTACTATAGTCTATAAAAAAGCTCTCATCATATTGTTCATCAGTTGGATAAATACCTATTGCACTTGCTGAAATAAAATGAATTTTTGGATTATATTTATTTGCCAATTCAACTAAAGCAGTAGTTGTATCAACACGGCTACTAATTAATTCTTGCTTCCTCTTATTGCTCCATCTTTTTGTCGCAATGTTAGCACCAGCTAAGTTTAATATACCATCAACATTTTTTATATAATCTAAATTAGCAGACAACTCTTCAAGCGTCACATGATCTGAAACTGATTTTGTATGACTTAATTTTATAAATTTATACTTATGAGCAAAATTCTTTATGAAATTTTCTGCAATAAAACCACTAGAACCACTGATTAAAATAGTTTTCATGATAAAACTCTATAAACTATATCGCCAAATAATTTTTGGAAACTAACCTGAGATTAGATTGTATCACAGCCTGTAAAATATCTAAGTTGGAATATGTTCCAAACTCTGGATAGATACATAACGTCTAGAATACCTCCAGATCTATGACTATATTTCAGAAATTAACCTGAAGAAATAAGAGCTTAGGCTCAACTATAGAAATCAAAATATTTATGCTATAATTCTAAAAGTAGTTGGATATAGTCAGCTGTAATTGAATATTCCAAATGAATCGTATTATGAAAGAAGTACCATGGCTATACCATCATTTCAGGATTTGATGCTACCATTCTTAAAAAACTGCGTCAATGGAAATGAATACACTGTCATTGAAATGAGTGATATTATTGCTAAACAGCTCAATTTATCTAGCGAAATGTTAAATGAAATTATGTCTTCAGGACAAACTAAATTAGTAAATCGTATAGCTTGGGTAAAATCTTATCTTGGCAAGGCTGGATTAATTATTTTTCCCTCACGAGGCAAATTTAAAATTACTCCAAGAGGATTAGATTTAATTAACTCTTCACCAAATAAAATAGATATTCAAGTGTTAAAACAATATCCAGAATTTATAGAGTGGCAAAATAAATCCAAGTCATTTGAGAACAGTATCGAAAAGACAAACAATACAAGTGAGGAATTGGAGAGTAGTACTCCAGAAGAGCAAATAGATACGATATATAAAGCGCTAAGAAAAGAACTTTCAATTCAACTTTTAGAAGTCATATTAAAGAACCCACCAAGTTTTTTTGAACAATTAGTTGTGGATTTATTGGTGGCAATGGGATATGGTGGTTCTAGACAAGATGCCGGTCTAGCTCTAGGTGGAACTGGAGATGGTGGTATTGATGGGATTATAAAAGAAGATCGACTAGGTTTGGATATAATTTATATTCAAGCAAAAAGATATGCCATTGACAATTCAGTGCCTTCAAGAGAGGTTCGTGATTTTGTTGGTAGTCTTGAAGGTAATGGCGCACAAAAAGGCGTTATGATTACCACCTCAAGTTTTACTCGTGATGGGTTAGACTTTGTAAAAAAATTGCAACAAAAGAAAATCGTTTTAATTGATGGGGAACGACTTACCAATTTGATGATTGATTTTGGAGTTGGCGTTTCAAAAGTTAACTCTTATGAGATTAAAAAAATTAATTTAGATTATTTTGAAAATTACTAACACATGTCAAAAAACTTCTTTTCTGAATGTTACGATATAATATTAGACCGAAACATCAATAGTAAATGTCAAAGAACAACAAATTTATATCAATATATTAAAATTAACAAGCAAAGTTACTTATTTGATCAAATTGATATAATCAGCATTGAAATACCTGGTAGACCTGATAAGCCTGAGTTAGTTTCACCATTTGAAGTACCAAACCGTAAACCATCAACTAAAGAAGGTCATGCAAGTTTAATTCATGCATTAGCGCATATCGAATTTAATGCAATCAATCTAGCACTAGATGCTTGTTATCGCTTTCAAGATATGCCACTAGACTACTATCAAAATTGGTTACAGGTTGCAGCTGAAGAAGTTTATCATTTTCAATTATTAAATGAGCATATGCAAAATATTGGCTTTACTTATGGTGATTTTGTTGCGCACAATGGCCTGTGGTTAATGTCAGTTAAAACAGAAGATGATTTTATTGCACGTATGGCTTTGATTCCACGTACACTAGAAGCTCGTGGAATTGATGCTGTTCCTGAAATGCAGAAAAAATTACAACTTATAAATGATGCTCGAGGAATTGAAATACTTGAGATAATTAAACAAGATGAAATTAAACACGTCACATTTGGCGATAAATGGTTTAAATACGCTTGTGATAAACAAGGGCTAGATGCAGAAAATTATTTTTTTGAGTTATTAGAGAAATATGATGCGCCCAAAATTCGTGGACCATTTAATCGTATTGATCGCAAAAAATCAGGGTTCACAGAGTTTGAACTAGATAAATTACAACAAAAGGATTCATAATGAAAAAATATTTGCTCATAATTGGCATGCTAATTTTGCCACTGGTTTGTTATGCTGATTGTATGTTTAAAATCTTAAACTATGCTGATTCTCCTGTTACTGTAAAAATAGGATTTTATCGTGGTGAAAGCGAAGAATTTATTGCAGAACCCGCTACTACATCAATTCGTAGTTTACATAACCAATATGCATGTAATGGCTCATCTATTGCAGGTCTTGGCGTAGTTTATGTATCATTTCCAAAAGACCCAGATCATGCAGGGGCAATTTACTTACCAAGATCAGGAACGATTAAACTGCAAGGTGATTTCACCGGTACTCCAGATGGAAGATTGATGCGCGCAGATAACGGTACAACAGTATGGCTAAATACAACAGATTTAGCGATTGATGCTGAAACCTTTCAACTTAAGCTAAATTTCACTGGACGACCGAACTCATTTGTTGCTGGCACTCAATAATTGCCACAATATAGTTAAAATATCCAAAGCACTGTGATAAAATATAGTTAATTAACAAAATTATGGCGGTGTTATCGTGATTGATAGTCAAGGATATCGCCCAAATGTTGGAATTATTTTAATTAATGAGAAAAAACAAGTCTTTTGGGGTCGTCGTAAAGGCGAGCAATCGTGGCAATTTCCACAAGGTGGAATGTTCGAGCAAGAATCTTTTGATGAGTGCATGTATCGCGAATTAAATGAAGAACTTGGGTTGTTTCCTGAGCATGTCGAAATTGTAGCTAAAACTAATGGTTGGCTATATTACGATGTACCAGTACATTGGTCAAAACAAAATTCCAAATATCGTGGGCAAAAGCAAGTTTGGTATTTATTAAAATTAGTAGGTCAAGAACATCATATAAATCTTCGACATCATAATTCCCCTGAATTTGATGCTTGGCGTTGGGTTGAATATTGGCATCCAGTCAATGAAGTGGTAAAGTTCAAACAAGAAGTTTATCAACAAGCACTAAATTATTTAGCGGAGTTTCTAGAACATGAATAGTTCTTTTTTAAATACTATTAATAAGCAATCAACCAATTATTCTCCTGTCTGGCTTATGCGTCAGGCAGGTAGATATCTCCCAGAGTACCGTAAAACTCGTGAAAAAGCTGGTAGCTTTTTATCTCTTTGCAAAAACCCTGAATTAGCTACAGAAGTCACCTTACAGCCGTTGCGTAGATTTAGCCTAGATGCTTCAATTATGTTTAGTGACATTTTAGTTGTACCTGAAGCAATGGGTATGAACTTGTTTTTTACCGAAGGTGAAGGTCCTAAATTTTCTGACCCAATTCGTACAAGTCTAGACATTGATACATTACGCGAAGTAAACCCAAATGAGAGTCTTGGCTATGTGATGCAAACTATCCGTAATCTAAAATCTTCATTGCCAACGAATATTCCACTAACTGGTTTTAGTGGATCACCATGGACTTTGGCTTGTTATATGGTTGAGGGTGGCGCAAGCAAGAATTACGAAAATATTAAGCGTATGGTTTATGCTGAGCCAGATTTATTGCACTCGCTATTAAACAAAACATCCATCGCTGTTGCAGATTATTTAGTTGAGCAAATTCGTAATGGTGTCGATACGATTATGATTTTTGATAGCTGGGGTGGTGTTTTATCTGATAAA
>RXKI01000053.1:19529-23303 GCA_003962895.1 Neisseriaceae bacterium | reverse complement strand
AAGCCTCATAAAGGAATTGATAACTTAACTCCATATGAAAAATTAGAGATTTATTTTAACAACTGTAAACAACTCGATGAAATCTAACACGTATTCTCTATCATTTGACCAGCTGAAACATCTATCTTGTGGGCAAAAAATGGTGCGCTATACACAAATGTGTGAAATTCACCATTCTCACCACAAATGTCAACATTATGTAATTCATTAACTATATTACTGTATTCTTTACCAAGAAAATTTTTCCCTAATAGCTTGTTATTTATACAAACCAAAATCGCTTTTATATTTATTTCAATTATTTGCTTACTAATTTCATGAGTTGGTATTTGCCATAACGGAAAGATTGCGGAGATATTAAGTCTATGTAATATTTTTTCGCGATATGATTTTAACTCAGCCAAATGTATATCACCAAAAGCAATACTCTCAAATTTTATATTATTATTCCGCAAACTCTGTAAGCCATTCAATAAATCTGATTCATAGTTATCTGCAGAAGTTATAATAAAATGTACTGGTAGATCTAATGATTCAGCTTGTTTAGTTATTAGGTTCTTTCTAGTACCATGCAGTCCTACTCTATCAAATTGACTAATTGTACATACTAGCCCAACCAATTCTATCTTAGGATTGTTTTTTAAATAGTAAAGAGCTAATGTACAATCTTTGCCACCACTCCATGATAAAAGAGTTTTCATGATTTGTTGTTAGGTTTTACGAGGTTACATTTGATGTACAAATCATTGGAGCAATAGCACTTTCTCAAACTATCGCCCATAACAATGAGCGATTAGAAGATTTATTTTGCATATTTTTTATGCAGTTTTCTTATATGAGTCATTGATAATTGTAGTACAAACAGCTCCACCAGTTACGTTAGTCATTGTGCGCATCATATCGACTATTTTGTCTATTCCGATTACTAATGCCAACCCTTCTAGAGGTAAGCCAACACTACTAAGTACCACTGTTGCCATGATTGAGGCCGTCCCCGGCACTCCAGCTGTACCTATTGTTGCGACTGTTGCTGTTAGTACGATTGTGATTAATTGAATCGATGTCAAATGAATACCAAATACAGTTGCAGTCAATACACAAACAATTGCTGGATAAATTGCCCCACAGCCGTCCATTTTCATCGTTGCGCTAAGTGGTGCGACAAAACCAGTGACTTGTTTACTTGTACCAACATTATCAACTAATGATTCAATAGTAACTGGTAATGTACCAAGGCTTGATGAAGTGGTAAATGCTGTAATCATTGCTGGGTAGATTTGCTTAAAGAATGTAATTGGATTACGTCTAGTTTTTACCATGATTAAGATGGCGTAAACTATCAGTTGCAAGGTACATGCAACATATATTGCGATGATGAATTTTATCAAAGGTAATAAAGTTGCCAAGCCATAATGATTTCCAACATCAGTCAATAGTGCAAAAATTCCATATGGAGATAGGCGGATTATTTTACGGGTAATCACAAACATTAATTGCGAGAATTCATCAAAGAATTTTTGTACAGTTTGAGTTTTTTCGGATAGTGATGTGATTGCAATACCGAAAAATATTGCAGCGATAATCACAGGAATAATTTTGCCATTAGCAATCTGGCTGATTAAATTACCAGGTACCATATCAAGAAAAGTTTGGCTAAGTGATGGTATCTCACGAGCTTGATAACCACTAACCACATTAGATAGACTAATTCCATCTCCAGGGTTGATAAATAAGCCAGTTGCTACACCAATGATAGCTGCGATAAATGCAGTAAACATAAACCAGAAGATTGTTTTAACACCAAGTTGACGAACTACATCAATATTATCCAATTTAGCAAAGCTTGCAATTATGGTACTAAATGTTAGTGGCACGACTACAAACTGAAGCAGCTTAATAAATATACTACCAAATGGCGTGATTACATCTATTGCTTCTTGAGGAAGAAGTTTACCAGCCGTTAATCCTAGAATTAACCCCAATAGGCACTTATTGCCAAAACCTATTTTTATCATTGTTAGAACCTTTTAAAAATACTCTAAGCATATTACACATTATTATAATCGAACTCTATGCATCTATTTTATTTTGCTTTAATTGTTGATTAATAATACTGATATAATTACGGACTTTAAAAAATTAAATCATATAAAATTAGGAAAATTATATATGGCAAAAATAGGTTTTGTATCCTTAGGTTGCCCTAAAGCATTGGTTGATTCTGAGAATATTTTAACAGCACTAAAAGCAGAAGGTTATGAGATTGTAAACTCATATAATGATGCTGATTTAGTTGTTGTAAACACTTGTGGTTTCATTGATTCAGCAGTTGAAGAGTCAATGAATGCAATTGGCGAAGCGCTAAAAGAAAATGGCAAGGTATTAGTAACTGGTTGTTTAGGTGCTAAAGAAGGCGTAATTGAAACCAAGTATCCAAATGTACTTGGTGTAACTGGTCCTCACGCAACACAAGAAATTTTAAATTTGATTCATAAGCATGTGCCAAAGCTACACGATCCATTTACTGATTTAGTTCCACCACAAGGAGTTAAATTAACTCCAAAGCATTACGCTTATTTGAAAATCTCAGAAGGTTGTAACAACACATGTTCATTCTGTATTATTCCAAGTATGCGTGGTAAATTAGATTCATATCCTATTGGTGATGTATTAAGCCAAGCTGAGAAACTAGCCGCTGCTGGTGTTAAAGAGCTGCTTGTAGTTTCACAAGATACAGGCGCATATGGCGTAGACAAAAAATATGTGACAGGATTCTTTAATGGTCGCCCGGTTAAAACTAAATTTATTGATTTATGTAATGAATTAGCTAAATTTGGTATTTGGGTAAGATTACATTATGTTTATCCATATCCGCATATCGATGAGATTATTCCATTGATGGCTGAGGGTAAATTATTACCATATTTGGATATTCCATTCCAACATGCTAGTCCACGTATTTTGAAATTAATGAAACGTCCTGGTAATGTAGATGGATTATTAGAGCGTATCAAACAATGGCGTGAAGTTTGTCCAGATTTAGCAATACGTAGTACGTTTATTGTAGGCTTCCCTGGTGAGACTGAAGAAGATTTCCAAATGTTATTAGATTTCTTGACTATTGCTCAGCTTGAAAAAGTAGGGTGTTTCAAATACTCTCCTGTCGATGGTGCTCCAGCGAATGATTTAGCTGATGCCGTACCTGAAGAAGTGAAAGAAGAACGCTATCACAGATTTATGCAACATCAACAAGCCATCAGCTTAGCTAAATTACAAGAAAAAATTGGTGTCGAAATGGATGTGATTGTTGATGATGTTAGCCGTAAATTAATTACTGCACGTAGTAAATACGATGCTCCAGAGATCGACGGTTTGGTTTACATCAAAAATATGGGGCAATATGATCATGTTCAAGTTGGCGATATTGTAAAAGTACTGGTAATTGATAGTAAAGATTATGATTTATACGCAAAAGTTGTATAAGTGAAATCTATGCTGATGAGTAGTCCCTCTTATCGAGGGATTTTTTTATTTGAGGTTTTGATGAATAAAAAATTAGTTAGCTTAACCATTGGTGGGTTAGGCATTGGTATTACCGAATTTGTAATAATGGGATTACTGCCTGATATTGCATCTAATTTACATGTATCAATTCCTGAGGCTGGGCATTTTATTGCTGCTTATGCTTTGGGGGTTGTGGTTGGAGCGCCATTATTGGTAGCTTTTAGTGGCAAATTAGCGCCTAAGAAATTATTGATAATTTTGATGATAATG
>RXKI01000053.1:0-19479 GCA_003962895.1 Neisseriaceae bacterium | reverse complement strand
TAATTACTATGCACTTATTTTAACAAGGTTTTTATCTGGCTTACCACATGGTGCATTCTTTGGCGTCGGTGCGGTAGTTGCTAGTAAAATTGCAGAAAAAGGAAAAGAGTCTCAAGCGATCTCACAGATGTTTGCAGGGTTGACCTTAGCCAACTTGATCGGTGTACCTATAGGTACTTATATTGGGCATAATTTCTCATGGCACTATACGTTTATCTTAATTGGATTGGTTGGCTTAATTACTATTTATAGTATTAAAACTTGGTTACCTGAAGTTGAACAAAAAGAAGCGCGTAGTATTTCAGGGCAGTTTGCTTATTTAAAACATTTTAATTCATGGTTAATAATTTCTATTATTGCAGTTGGTACTGGTGGATTATTCTGTTGGATTAGCTATATTGCACCTTTATTTATCAATGTAAGCAAATTTGATCCTAATGATGTGAGCTACTTAATGGCATTTGCTGGGTTGGGTATGTTTGTTGGTAATTTCTTTGGTGGTAAATTAGCAGATAAAGTAAGACCGGTGCATGCAATATTAATAGTATTTAGTGGTATGTTGGTGTCTCTATTATTGGTACATTTTTTCGCAGAATTTAAAGTGGCAACTATATTAATGACTTTCTTTACTGGTATGATGGCATTTGCTTGTGCTGCACCATTACAGATATTAGTCATTACAACTTCTGAAGGCTCTGAAATGTTGGCTGCAGCGGTTAGTCAGGCAAGCTTTAATATGGCTAACGCACTTGGGGCTTTTTTAGGTGGATTGCCACTTATTTATGGTTTTGGCTATACTTCACCAGAGTTTGTTGGTGTTGCTATGGTTGGTGCAGGTATACTACTTACAACTATTTTGATTATGCGATTAAATAAGCATAGAGTAAATTAAGTTTTAACTTGAATAATTTGGATTAGTCCTTATGTTCAGTCTTAGAATAAATGATTATTTAGAGGAATTGGTATGACACAAGAAAACACAACACAAAATGAACAAGTAGTAGAAGAATTAATTTCAGAAGCTGTAGCCGAAGAAATTATTGAAGAAGTAATCGAAGAGTCACTATCTGAAGTAGAAAAATTAGCTCAAGAACTGGCTGAAGCTAAAGAGAATAATTTGCGTTTGATGGCAGAAATGCAAAATGTACAACGTCGCTCACAAGAAGAAATCAAGAAAGCAAGAGATTATGCTATTGCTAATTTTGCTAAAGAAGTTATTACAATTCGTGATTATTTAGAAATGGCACTAAAAGACCAGTCAGGTAACTTTGAGATGTTAAAAATGGGTGTGGATATGACTTTGCAACAATTAGTTAAAGCTTTTGAAGCTCAACAGATTAAAGAAATTAATCCTCAAGCGAAAGATAAACTAGATGCAAATCTTCATCAAGCAATGAGTGTAGTTGAGGAACATGATCAAGAGCCAAATACAGTAGTTTCAGTTATGCAAAAAGGTTATATTTTAAATGGTCGCGTGCTTCGTGCTGCGATGGTAACTGTAGCTAAATAAATAATAGGTAAGCGGTTAAAAATAAATAAGCCATACAATTGGTATGGCTTATTTATTATCTATTTATAGTAGTTATACATAGTACAACCTACTCCGTTATGTGAATCTTGACATCTATTTTTATTAAAGTCAAAAGATTTATTGTTAGGATCATAACTATAGTTACCATAAGTAAGCACTGTAGTACTAAATCCATTATCATCAAAGACATAGATTACTACACCATCTTTATCATTTAAGTTATCGGTTAAATTAAAATAGCGATTGGTTCCACCATCGTTCCATGCACCATTTTTAATTGATAAATTAGCTGGAGTATCATTATGTACATCCCACGAGTGTCTTCTCTCATAGATAACATTACCAGTATTTTTATCTTTAACTGTAATAACATATGCTAACCAAGCATTAACTGATTTACTTGTAGTACCACCACATTTTAAGGTAGTACTATTTGGGCCAGTAACACCACCATGCCAATTTGTATCACATGGAGCCCATCCGTAATTGTCCCACCACTTGCTATCTGCATCATCAATAACAATGTTTTTATTACTAGAGTTATTAATAATCCACATATACCAATTTACTGACTGTGCTGATGCACTACTTAAAAAACCTATACTAATTAATAATATAACTATTTTTCTCATGATACATACCTTATTAATTTGTTGATGTTTTAATTTTGACTAAATTTTTTGGTGATAATTTGATATTTTGTTCACCAATAGTCAATGTATTTTTTGTAAGAGTTGTATTTAAAGATTTTGTGCTTTGAATACTATTATTTTCACATCTTAAACTTTCATAGCCAAAATCACCAGGACTATATACGTAAACTGCTACTGTATTAGTATCGACATTATTATTTCCAGTATCAGAAGCATAGTTCGTATAGAAAGTTAGGCTATTATTTCCTGAGAATAGACGATTAAATAAAGGTTGATTTGGCTTCTCACCAATCTCTGCATATCTCATACACGCTGGGGAGCTTAGGGTAAATCCACTAGGTTTACCATTAATCATAAATGGTAGACAACTATTCTCCGTAAGTGGTAATTCAAATTTGCCAGTATAGCCAAGTAAAGATTTAAACACTTTTTGTACTACAACTGCTTTTTGATGAGATTCTAATACTACGTTCTGTGGCGGAAGTCTGTAATTATTTGTGGTTGTATGAGTATCACTCCATGTTCTAGTTCCTGATAAAGAAAATTTAGTTGTTGATTTGACTCCGACTGTATTGAAATAATTAGCATCTAATTCAATACTTTGTTCAACACCAACAGTTAAACTTCTGCTAATTGTTGAAGTATCAGTAATATTTTTTGATTTTTCCACAGATGATAGTGTTTGATTACTATTACTGTTATTGCATAGAATACTGATGCTTGACAAGTCTGGATCATCACTACCATATACTTTATTAATTCTAGGGATAGTTACATCTATGCCTACATCAACACTATTATTTGGTGCGCTGACTGTCAGTGCATTATTTAAAGATGTGTTATCCAAAGAGCTTGCATAAAGCTGATCGTCTTTCAGATTAATTAATGCAAAACTAGATGTTGTTTCAATAATGTTGCCTTTACTATCTACTCCGCTGATAGTTCTAAATCTTCTTTTATCAACTGAATTTAACAATGGATAAAAACTTTCAGCAAAATAGCTACTTATTTGTTTAACGCTAAGAGTATTTGGCATAATAGTTATTTGCTTATCTATATTTGCATTAAATTTAGTAAGTTGTGCAGTTAATTTTAGATTAACTATTTTATTGCTCAAATCATCTTTAACAATATAGTCGGTTAATTTAATTACACCACCCTTACCATCATCAGTTGCTGAAGATAAACTACCTACATATCCAGTATCACTCACTAAAAGTTTATTAGTATTGTCAACCCCACTGTAATCTAATGAAGTTTTTAGCGGTATCACTTTAGTTACATCAATTTTATTTCCATTTTTTAATGTAGCATAAACATGATATCTATAAATTTCACCAACTATCATTCCTCCATTTTGTAAATCTTGATCAAGTTCGATGTTTAAGCTACTAATTTGATCATCAGTTGATCTAATAATTACGCTTGATTCAAATTTTTGTTTGACCGAACCATCCTGATTTAATAAATTGTATTTATAAGACAATTTATTTTCTCCTGATTCACTAGTACTGTTGATACTACAACCATTTTGGGCATTAGTCTGTACAAATGGCGTATTTTTATCATTTGGCAACTTTTGTAAGCTACAGCCAGTCGAGCTTGGATTATCAAAAGTATTTTGAGGAATGTCAATTAAGCTCTGATCGGATAATAAGATCTTGGCTTTATAATTCACATTTTGTGGAATACCAGTAATAAAATTTGTCTGTTGACTTGGATCTATTACTAAGCCAATTGGCTGCGCAGATAGCACTTGTCCATTAATAGTCGAAGACAAACTATTTGATTTTGCAGTCAGATTAAATGATCCTGGTTTTAAAGCTGTAATCGAATTACCATTAATTTTTAAAACTGATTCATTGTCTGAAGTCAGTATAACATTGCTAACAATACCATGAGAACCATTTGAATATGTTCCTTCAACAAGAGGGCTCACAGTTTCACCAGATGCAATTTTATTATCTGATCTACCTAGTGATAACGTAATCTTAGTTAATTCTGCATCAGTTACATTAAGCTCATATTTAGCACTAAATTTACCTTCTGAATATGTTGCAGATAAGTAACCATTGCCAACATTATTGGTTGTAATATAACCTTTTGAATTCTTATTGTTCACCGTAAAAGCATCATGGTTACTACTTGACCAATCAGCTGCTGACGTTACATCGAAAGATGACTTATTTACACATTCAACTACAGCACGAACACCTTTTGAGCTTCCTAAGGATAATTTAGTATTTAATACTTCTCCGCTTGCCTCTTGTATAACAAATTTATCAACACCGTCGTCGCCACAAATATTTTGTAACAAAAATGATGGTGTTGATTTTTCAGAGGAAACAGGCTGCCATTCTTGAGATTTTTGATTTTTATCGCCACCATTACAATTTATGAGAGTTAATGTTAAAATTGAATAGGCAATAGAAGATACGCATGAAAAGTTTCTTTTCATTTTTTAATTCCTTTAATTTTTATTCTTAATAATTAAAATTACATCCATAGTAAATAAATATGGAGTAGTTAATGATTAATTACAAAATTATGGAATTGCAATAAATGCTTTATAAACTTCGATTTTTGAATGAGACAAAGTATCATTAAATACAGTTGCCTTGAGAGAAATAATAGATGTTTTAACAATATATTCAAATACAGTTAAAACAGCAATGAAACAAACTATAAACGTACAAATTAGTTTAGCTTGTGAGAAAAGTAATGGAATATTGATTATTGAAATATAATTGCTTAGAGTATTAAGTACTAATTTAATCACTTCGTAATTAACACTAACAGATATGCAATGAGTAAAGTGTAAGTGAGAAATAAACTGCGTGAGAAGTGCTAATGAATCTAAATCTTGATCTGGAATAAAGTCTATGAGTAAGGCAACAAAAATTCCCACCATCGAAAGTTGTATTAGCGAAAGTGAAGTTTGTAACTTTGAAAACGTTGTCTGTTTCATATTACGGTGCCCACATACTTTAGTATTGTTACCAGAGTTTAATTGTACTCCTAATATTCGGATCTGTCAAATTAGTTAATTAATTTATTCTCGCTTAATGTAATAAGCTAGCATAATTTTGAGTCAATTTTTTAAAGTTATTCAACTAAATTAATTATCAAATTTAGGTTTAGCTAAACCTATAAACACTACCATTCCATCTCCACCTGGATTACTAGTTAAATCAATAGCAAAGTCTGGCTTCCAATTATTTGTTACCCACAGATTTCCTGCTTTATCAATATGGCCAGCGGTCATTCTCATTAAAGGATGAAAATCTGGAACACTATTTGGACCATATAATGGCTCACCATTTGATAATAATACTTGCTTGCCACCAGTCGGTAGCGTATAGCCGCTTGTAGGTGTTATTGGAGTTCCTAACGTAGCATTAGGTGGACAATTTTTTCTAGATATGCCACATAGCTTGGCAATTCCATATTGATTATTGTCATTAGGGAAAAAATTTATTGCATAGACATTGTCATCACCATCAACTAATACATCCCAAGTTGCAACAATACCACCACCTGAGAAGTGAACAACAGACTCATTATCTGCATTGACCATATAAATTGAGGATTCTTTATAAGTGGATACCCAAACGTTTTGATGAGAGTCTAAGTCTAATCCTAATGGTGATTGACCAACTGAAACTGATGTTAACTGTTGAATATTTCCATTACTATCTAATTGATATTTACCAATACTTGACTCATTATTAAATGACACCCACGCATTATCATTATTAGTTATTACGATATCAAAAGGATTTAGGTTACCCGTAGAAATAAAGGCACCATTTTCTGCGTTTCCTTTTGGATAAACAACTAGTCGCTGATTGCCATTACTTGCAATCCATATATTATTTTTACTATCTGGTTCTAATCCTTGTACTCGGTACACTAAATCTGTATAACCACTCTCTCCAGATAAAGGGACTCCATATTGATTAAACATTGATACGCTACCATTAGGAATAAGATTACCCCATCCAAAATTTCCTAACCAAATATTGTCGGTTTGATCTATTGAGATACCAAATCCAGCCCCAAGAATACCACCACCATAAACAGGAGATGTAACTGTATTATTTCTACCATCAGCTGGTAAACCATTTGGTTGTAATACTATCATACAGTTAGTAGAATTAGGCGTACCCTGAACTACATTATTAGTAATCCAAAGATAACCATTTTTATCAAAAGAGAAGTTACCAGGCCCGCCAAATGGGCAGTCTTCGCTACCTGTTTGATTAAATTTTAATGCAATAGTCCAAGCATCTGGCGCCATCTCCAGCAATGGAGAGTATGCGTTAGATAGGTGTGATAAATTTAATATTTCATTGATTCCCTGAACAGGGTTATGCGCTAAATTTTGCAGAGCTTGTAGTGTATTTGTAGGAGTAGTATTATCTATAGAGCGAGCTGAATTAAGAAGTGTAGAACAAGTTGAATTATTTATCACACACGCTGTAATTGCATTAGCCAATGTATTAGTTAGACGCCAAGCATTAGTTTGATCTTCATTTGGTGGTGAAGAAATAACTTGGCTTGATGCACCATTAGTTATAGCAACTAAATTTTGATTCATATCAGCTGCAATTTGGATAGCTTGAGTAGGACCATAAATAAGATCGCCATGCCAAAACTGTGCCATTGAATACGCCGCTGCAACTGTAGTTAATTCATTAATAGTTAAGCTTGATTCGGTAAGCTTACCAATCACTAATGCGAATTTAGTGTATTTATTATTTGATGCAGTAATATAGTAGAGTTGAGTTATCCCATATTCTTGTGGAATTGTGAATGAGAATTTTCCATCTACACCAGACTTTGTTTGTTGAATTAAACTTGTTGAAGATTCATTAATTTCATAAATATTTATCGTATATTCAGATAATGCATATGCAGTATTTCCTACTCCTGATTGCACAGTACCATGTACCTGATACATTCTTGCTGAAGTATTCGAGCCATTTGTACATGATGCTAATATATTAAAAATAATGATGCCAAGTACAATTCTTAAAAATATCATATCATGCCTCGCTTTTTGTTATTGTTAAAAGGTTTTACAACCGTTAGTATTTATGATGTTTCTTAAGAATAAGGTATAGGTGTTTTACCATTAATTACTTAGTATGTGAATAGACAAAGCTTCCAGAAAGATAATGCTGGTTACTAAATTAATAGTAACCAGCATTAGAGCTTGTATGAATAATAAACTAATTATTAGTTTTATTAGATATTGTAACTAAAGAATGTTGTGGTTGCTTTAATGAATCTTGCAACGCAAGTAGGTTACTCGGTTGAATACGAATAATACCACCTCGTGGACTATCAATATCAGCAATCAAGAAAAGAGACACAGAAATTACAAATGGAAACATCAAGAACAGCCCAAGGTTTTTCCGAAAATTCCGTGCGCCATAACCAACTAGTAAATTTGCACAGATAGCAATAGCTACTAGCATTACCCACGCTGTTTGTGGGATACGATTCCACCATGCAGCTTGCGTGTATCCCTCTGAGTTAATGACATCATTCATGCCAGACACAGCTAGCGCTACAATTGGCGTTGCTTGATTATGTGCAACAGGAAGAACTTCATTCCAAAGAGCTTGCTGTAATTCGCCTGTTTTCTTACGAATCTCTTTAGCCTTTTCTGGTGCTTGCTTGCTATAAAATAATATTCGCTGGTCTAGATATTGTCCTAACAAATCTTTAGTTCTTGCTGCAGTTTCACTTGGTAGTAAATCAGCCCTCAGGTATTCGGTAGAAATTGCATTTGCTTCTGCTTCTTCCAGTACTTTTCTATTATCATACCGATCAATAGCCATAGAAAAAGTAAAACCAATAATTAAACCCAATAAAGTCAATGTAGCAGATTGAATAATACCCAGATCAACAGATGTTTCAGAGTCTTTCGTGTGAAATTTATTCAAAATCCAATGCCCAAGCCAAATCGATAATACAAAAATCAAAAATGTAACGCCAAAAACCACTCTTGGGTAATTAGTAAAATTTGTAATTTTAGAATCCTTTCTTTGCTATATTCCATAGCTATAATTTGACAGACTTTTACGCTATTTTGACTAAATTTTATATGTCATGATTTAACCATAAAACATAATTTAATATAATAATATTTTGCCGACATTTTTAAGGATTAAATAATACCTATACAAAACATTAAGTACAACAAAAAAGCTGCTCTACAAATAGAACAGCCTTTTTATTTATTTTAGCTAATTATTAGCGTCTATCATTTCCAGATAATGCGATGATAATTTGTAATAAACTTGTAAATAAATTGTATAAACTCACATACAAACTTAATGTAGCAGATATATAATTTGTCTCACCACCATTGGCAATTTGATTAACTTGCCATAAAATCATTAATGATGAAAATATAACAAATCCACCACAAATCACTAAATACAACATCGGTGTATGCATGAAGATACTTGCAACAACTGCAATCATTAATACAATTCCACCGATAGCTAAGAAATTAGCTAAAAAAGGCATTTCACGTTTAGTCGCATAACCAATTGCACTCATAGCAAAGAAAATTGCAGAAGTCATAATAGCTGCAAGCATAATCATTTGGCTACCATTTGGAATGCGTAAAGCAAATTGTAATAATGGCCCCAGTAAAACACCCATAATTAATGTAAAGCCCATTAACCAAACCACACCAGCAAAGCTATTACGGTTTTTTTGTACCATGAACATCATGAAATACATTCCACCCATTAATAGCAAGCTTCCCATAATTGGGCTAGCACGTAAAAACATAAACGACATATTTATACCAAAAAGAGCACCAATAGCCGTTGGTATTAATGATAATGCTAATAACATGTAAGTATTGCGCATTACCTCAGCGCGCATCTCTGCTGATGGAGCTGCTGTACCATACTGAGATTGGCGATAATCATAACCATAGTTATTCATATATAAACCTTTGTAAAATTATTATAAAATTCCTTGATACTAATTATATAGCATTTAAACCAATAATATCAAGACCATTAGCATATTTATCCATTTACTTGACTAGATTTAACAAGTCTTTATAATATGGGTCGCTTAATGTATTCTTAAAGCTTTTTTTATAAACTGGAAATGCATTACATGCCAATTCAACCATGCTTTCGGCTTGCTTGGTTTCACCAATAGTATAGTCAAGCATAGCCATTTTAATCATTGTATCTGGGTATGGATGATAGCTAACAAAACGTTTTGTATACTCATATTGCGATTCAACACTCATGTAGTCATCCGTGTAGTCAGTATCAACATTGATATAATTATCCAAAACAAAATCATCATAATATTGCAAGAATACATCTTTCTGATTAGCTTTTTCGAGATAGCTTAATTGATGATTAAATTGTTTTTGATTATCTGGCGCATCAAAATATGCTACCAATCTATCAAATTTCACACTGTTAATTGCAAGCAAAGTTCCAAGAGTCACGATTAAAAGCATAAATACAATGCGAATTGGATTTCCGGAAAACTCAATAACTGGCTTATCAAATGATAAAAATGTAATAAACCCAAGTAAGAAATAAATATACCATAATGGATACTCATTCATACTATGTGACATAGTTGTACCAACTAAGCAAAGTATGAGTAATGTTTCAATTGAAACGTTAAAAATAATTCGACGAAGTAACGAAATCAGCACGCCAACGACGAAGATAGCTGTTCCTATTGCCCCTGTTTCCGCAAGAAGCTGAAGAATTAAATTGTGGCAATTTGTAAATAACCCACTGTTTAAAGCAGCATTTGGAAATAACGGATGAAGATATACACTCTCTCTTGCAAACCCACCCCAGCCAATTCCCCATATTGGGTAATCTTTAAATACCATTAATGCTTTTTGCCATTCGACAGACCTACGCCCAGTGCCTTGTTCGCCTTCAATTCTACTTAACCCAGAGCTAAATCCATTGGTGTGACTAAACATCTTAACGATAATTGGATATACGTATTCCATAGCAAATAATGCAATTGATGCAATAATTATAATTTTCACAAAAAATCTATTCTCAGATGAGCGATTAAATAGTAAAGAAAATATAGAAATTATTGATGCTAAACCAAAATAAATAAAGACACTTCGTGAAGCTGATAAAGTAAGCGCAAAGCATAACCACGCTAAGAAACTATAAAATGCTATTGATGGTAATTTTCGTTTACTGTACAAATAAACTAGCGAAAATGTTCCCCAGCTCAAATAATGTGCATAATGATTACGCTGACCAAAATGTCCAAAAATATTGGTTGTCGGATGATTGCCATCGTAAAAAATAATATCACCAAATTTATGTGCAATACCCATATACTGCGCCATACCGATAAACGACTGTAAGATTGCACCAATAAACAAAATATATGCGACGATAGAGACAATAGTTGTTTCCCCAAGCTCTATTTTTAAGCTATTAATAATCATCGCCATAATGACACACAAGAGCATTTCGGATACGACAATGTAATTAATTCCATTATAGCCAATCACATTATGAATAATCTCTGGCTGTAAACCTATATATCCACAAAACAAAATGAGTGGGAACGCAATAAACGGCAAAGAAATTTTCGGTAAGTTAATAATGCAAATTAAGCCCAAAACCAAAACACCCCAAGCGACACAGGCTTCAGTCCAAAATTGAGGTTGTGGGTCAAAGTGCATGCTGTTTAACTCAGCAGCAGCAAATATCCAAAATAAAATTAAACTAACTATTGTTGTAAAAAGTCTGTTACTACGCATATTTTTCAAGTATTTTAATGATTTAAGTACCATGAATTTTAGCATGCTACTGATGTTTATGGTAGAATTTGCGGTTATAATGGATTTTTGTTGCTTTTTAATTTTATATATTGATTTGGGCAACGACATGCGCATGAAGATTAAATTGCGCGTATTTGTTTTATAGGCATCACTACACAATGAAGAAAATTTTAACCGTATTACTATGCTCAAGTATTTTAGTTGCAGGCTGTACAAAGAAAAAAGTAGAACCTCCTAAGCCTCACGTTGATGTATTAGTAACTCAATCATACAATGTACCATATTCTTTTGATTATCCTGCATTAGTGCAAGGTGTTGTAGATTATAAAGTGGTTCCTCGTGTAAGTGGCGCAATTTATTCTCAATTATATACCGAGGGTTCATATGTCAAAAAAGACCAACCTCTGTATCAAATCGATCCACGCCCGTATGAGCTAGCTTTGCAAAATGCCCAAGGTCAATTGATCAAAGATAAAGCTGCGATGGACAACTACAAAATTATTTATGATCGTTATGTTAGATTATATGCAGCTGAAGCTGTTTCTAAACAAGATTTAGAGATGCAAACAATTAATTATCAAGCTGCTGTTGGTCAAGTAGAAACAGATAAAGCCGCAGTTAATGATGCCAAATTAAATCTAGAGTACTGTGTAGTTCGCTCACCTTCAGACGGTTATATCGCTGAACGTCAAGTAACAGTTGGTGATATGGTTACAGCATTCCAAACAGTTACAAATATCGTAAACTCAGTAAATGATATGTATATCGTATTCTCGATGCCAGAAAATGATCGCCTATCAATCCAAAACGCGTTATTAAGTCAAACTGCAACTGTTCCAGATTCTTATAAATTTAGAGTTGATTTACAATTAGCTGATGGAACAATGGTTAATGATGCGGGTTACGTACAATTTACAGATACGCGTATCAATCTACAAAATGGCGTGTGGAATATGCGTGCATACGTTGATAATACTAATTTAAAAAATCAATTATTAGCCGGTCAATTTGTTCATATTTACCTTCATGGCTTAACTTATGACAATGCCTTTGCAATCCCTCAAGAAGCAGTTGCTCGTGGTGATGATGGTTTCTTTGTATATGTAATCAAAGATGGTAAGGTAACTAAACAAAACGTTGAAGTCGGTCAAATGATAGGTGGTTTATGGATAATTAAATCTGGTCTATCAAATGGTATGCATGTAGTTACAGCAGGTGGTGTAAAAATTGCCGTTGGTGAAGAAGTGGTTGTAGATAAGACAATAAACCAAGATAAAACTGATCCAAATAATCCAGCGAAAGCCTCTGCTCCAGCATCAGTTACTCCAGCTAAAGCAAATGCTTCTGATTATGTAGCTGATCCTAGTAAACGTGCTGTACAGATAGAAAGCAATGCTGATATTTATGACGGTCAGTATTAATTAGAATAAATGTAAATTTGATAGATTATTAGTTAGGTTACTTATATGTTTTGTAGATTTTTTATCCTGCGCCCAGTATTATCAATGGTAATTTCGATTATCATTACTATTGCTGGATTGGTGGCAATGGCAGTTTCTCCAATTGAGCAATATCCAAATATTGTACCGCCATGTTTAAATATTTCTGTACCTTTCCCAGGTGCCAATTCAGAAACAATTGCCAATGCAGTAGCAGCACCAATTGAAGATCAGATGTCCGGGGTTGCAGGTATGATTTACATGCAGTCATCTAGTCAAAATGGTAATAACACACTAATGCTGAATGTGTATTTCCAGACTGGTACAAATCTACAATTCGTTGAGGCTGATGCATTAAACCGTATTCAAACAGCTATGCCACAGTTACCGACACAAGTACAACAACAGGGTATTACTATGCGTATGCAAAACCCCGATTTGTTTATTGTAACGCCATTCTATTCAGAAACTGGTACACCAGATCGCTTATTTATTGCCAATTATATGCAGCGTTATATCTATCCGCTGGTTGAACAAATACCAGGTGTTGGGGTTGCGGCAATTCAAGGGCAACGTGCATATGCTATTCGTATTGCTACAGATCCAAACAAATTAAAATATTATGGTTTAGATGTTCATGATATTGAAAAAGTAGTAAATGACCAAAACTGGCCGTATGCGATTGGTTTAAATGCCATGGCACCAATGGCAGGACCAGAGAAGTTTAATTACCTAATTAATTCACCAGGTTACATGACAAACGAATCACAGTTCCAAAATCTTGTAATTAAAGCGAGTGAGAAAAATGCACAAGTCGTTAGACTAAAAGATGTTGCTCATGTATCTTTAGATGCTGAAGCATATCAGACTTATTTCAATATTATTCTTCGTGATCCAGATACTGGCAAACCTAAAGTTTATCCTGCAGTAGGTCTGAAATTATACCTAGTACCAGGTGCAAACCAAATTCAAGTACGTGATGAATACAATAAATTATTATCTAAAATGTCATCACACATGCCTACTGGTATTAAATACTTTAACTTCTATGATTCATCTGAGTTCGTAGAGTTATCTGTACAGTCAGTTGTTTCAACATTAATTATTGCATTCATATTAGTATTCTTTGTTGTGATGCTATTTATTCAGAATATCAAAGGGACAATTATTCCTGTAATTGCTATTCCTGTTGCGATTATTGGTACTTTTGCTGGTACTTTTGCGCTTGGATTCTCGATTAATACCCTCACCCTCTTTGGAATGGTACTCGCCATTGGTATTGTGGTGGATGATGCAATTGTGGTGCTCGAGAACGTTGAACGTTTGATGGCAGATGAAGGGCTAAATTCAGTACAAGCATCAATTAAAGGGATGGAGCAAGTTGCAGCACCCGTAATTGCGGTTGTATGCGTATTAAATGCTGTATTCGTACCAGTTGCCTTCTTGGGTGGTTTTAGCGGTGTACTAATGCAGCAGTTCGCGGTAACAATTGCTATCTCAGTTTTACTCTCTGGGGTTGTAGCTCTGACCTTAACGCCAACATTGTGCGCAATTTTCCTAAAAAATGTACATCACGGCGAAGAAAAACCTGAACCAAAATTCATCTTATTAAAGTGGCTAAATAAATTCTTTGATTTATTCAATAAAGGATTTGCCAAAGTACAAGATGCCTATATGTTTGTGGTAACTAAGATTGTTGATAACACTAAAAAAGGTTTATTAATTTGGTGTGGAGTTTTAATTGCTGTTGCAGTTATGTTTATGAAAATTCCTACTGGGTTAATTCCATTAGAAGATATGGGGTATTTCTACAATGTGAATCATGTCGCATCTGGTGGCTCTATTGACTACAGCGTTAGTGAAACAACAAAGACCGCTGAATCGATTATGGAACAAGTCCCATATGTTAAGCAAGTTGCTATTTTAGGTGGTGCAGATATAGTGGATAATGGCACAGTTAAAACTAGCGTTTCAACAATGAGTATCATCTTAAACGATTATGATAACCGTTCTGAAAGCCAAGATGTCAATGCTGCAATTAAACATGTAAATGAGATCACTAGAAAAAATAATAATCTACGGGGATTAGCATTTAACCAACCACCTATTCGTGGTATGAGCCCAACTGGTGGTGTAACGTTCTACTTACAAGCAGCGTTACCTAGCATTAATACACCAGAGCAAATTAAAGCAGATAGTGTTAAATTGGTTAATTATTTACAGAAAAACTATCCTGATGTAGTTGGAAATGCATTCCAATTGTATGACGTAGATACACCAGAGATTGATGTAAATGTAGATGCGCGTAAAGCATACATCTATGATGTTCCATTTGCTAATATATTCAATACATTGCAATCAGTATTTGGTACTTATTATGTCAATTATTTCACAATGTGGAATGACTTATACTGGGTAATTGTACAAAGTGACTATCAATACCGCAATCGCCCTGAATTAATGAATGTAGTTTATGCAAAAAGCAATAAAGGTGATATGGTTCCTCTTGGAAGCTTAGTATCATTCAAATACCGTAACGGTGCTGAGGTAGTTACACGTATGAATGACTATTTAGCCAGTCAAATTGTCGTGAATCCAAATCCAATTACTCACGCAAGTTCTGGTGAAGTTATGACTGTCATTAAAGAAGCTGTGCCTAAAGTACTTGGACCAGATTATGTAATTGATTGGTTTGGACCATCTTATCAGCAAAATTTAGCGGGGAATCAATCAGTAATTGCCTTCTCGCTTGGTCTAATCATGGTATTCTTGATTTTAGCCGCTTTATATGAGATGTGGGTACTTCCTATTGCAATTATGATGGGTTTACCATTTGCATTATTTGGTGCAGGGCTTACTCTAATATTATTTAGAATGGAAAATGATATTTACTTCCAAGTAAGTCTATTAACCCTTATTGGACTATCCGCTAAGAATGCGATTTTGATTGTCGAGTTTGCAATTGAATCTGTTCGTGCTGAAAATATGTCCTATCGTGAAGCTGCTATTCATGCTGCACGAGTTCGTTTTAGACCGATTATCATGACATCAATTGCCTTCATTCTAGGTGCAGTACCACTAGCAACTGCAACGGGAGCTGGTGCTAACTCACAACACTCGGTTGGATTTGGTATTATTGGTGGAATGATAGGTTCAACTTGTATTGCGACGCTATTTATACCAGCATTCTTTGTAATCTGCATGAATATGTCGAAAAAAGAAGAAAATAATTCGTAATAGAATTTTAATCTAATGATAGAATAGGCTCAGTAAATATTGAGCCTATTTTTATTGGAGTATATATGAAAAAACTACTTTTAATTAATGCTTTATTATTATCATTATCAGCATCATATGCTGACACATTTAAAATTAGTCCAGATGATGCATTAAGTGTACAACTACTAGATAATGCTTGGCAAAATCGCGAAAATACAGACAATCAAAAAATGATTGCCAATTATTTATTAAGTAAACCTCAACTTCCACAAAACTATGAGATATTATGGAAAACTGCACGTTTAGTTTCATTCATTGGTAATTATGGCTATGGTGAGACTGTATATACAGCAAAATCTGCTGGTGTGCCATTATTTGATTATGGGGTTAATGCAGCTAAACAAGCTACGCAAGTAAATCCAAATGGAGTTGAAGGATTTTATTGGTATGCAGTTGACTTAGGCAATTATGGTTTAGCTAAAGGAATAATGTCTGCAGCAAGTAATGCAGGTAAAGGTATGGAAGCCCTACGTAAAGCGGCACAAATTAGCCCAAGTTATCAAAGTTACGGTAGTAGTCGTATCCTAGGTAAGTATTATCAAGAACTGCCAGGAATCATGGGTGGAAGCAATAAAAAAGCGTTAACCTATTTAACTGAGGCATCTGAAAAATCTCCTGACTACCGTAATAATTTACTGTATTTAGGACAATTCTACTTAGCTACAGGTGAGTATCAACAAGCATTTGATAACTGCACTAAAGCAGTTAACTTAAAAGACAATGATGGTAAATATGAAAATATACGTACTCTACGAGAAGCAAATTCTTGCGTGAAGAAAGCTCAAGATAAATTATCTAGCTAAAATGTTCTATATTAGAAACTTAAGAGTTATCATTGTTATTTAACATTTCTTCAGCGTGCTTCAATGTTGTCTCAGTAATTTGTAAACCACCAAGCATCCGTGCAATTTCATTAATGCGTGCTTTATTATTTAGATAATCAATCTGTGAAGCAGTTATGCCATTATCAATATGTTTACTCACGAGTAAATGATAATTACCACAGCTTGCAGTTTGTGGTTGATGAGTAATGCAAATAACTTGCTTAGACTTACCTAAATCATGGAGTAATGTACCAACTACTTCAGCAACACCACCACCAATACCTACATCAATCTCATCAAAGACAATAATTTCTGGTGGGTTATTGATACTCAATATCACATATAATGCTAAAGCAACGCGTGATAATTCTCCACCTGAAGCTGCTTTGTTTAGCGGTTGTAATTGCATGCCTTTATTGAAGCAAATTTGATATTGAATGCTATCTAAACCATACATTGATGGAGAAGGTAATTGTTCAATTTGTATTTTAAATTCACCAGTTATAGCAAGTTTATGTAAGAGTTCAGTAACTTGATTGCTTAATGTATTTGCTGTATTTTTACGTATTATTGATACTTTACTTGCGATATCTTTGTATTCTTGTTGTAATGTGGCTAACTCGGCTTCGAGCTTTTCTATATCTGTTTCAGCAAATAGGTTTTCTAATTCTTGTTGCCACTGAGATATTTGTATTACGATGTCTTCTGGACGAATGCGGTATTTACGCGCTTTAGTATAAATTTCGTCAATGCGTGCATCAACGATCGCTAGTTGCTCAGGGTTTTGCTCAATTGAATTTGCTGTGTGTTGTATTTCGTGTTCAAGTTCACTTAATTCAGCATCGATGCTATTTATTAATTGGCTGATTTGCGTATAAGTTGGCAAATAATCACTAATTTTATCTAAGCGACTACCAATTGATAGCACAGTATCACTTAATGAGCTATGTTCGTTATTTAGAGCATTCAAGCTATAGTCTAATTCTTGTAATATCAGACTCGCATTAGCTAATTGCTTTTGTTCAATCTGTAGATTTTCCCACTCATTATTTGCCAAATCTAGCTCAATTAAATCATTGATTTTTTCAGTTAAAATCTCTTGCTTAAGCATGATGTCTTGGCTAGATTTTCGAGCTGTATCAATTTGCTCATTAAGTTGATTAATATTGTTATATAGCTCTTTTAATTTATTAACTTCAGGAGTAGTTTTGGCAAAATCATCTAATAAAATTCGCTGATTATCAGGCTTTAATAGGGCAATTGACGCATGTTGAGTATGAATATCTAATAGCATATCGCCAAGCTCTTTCATAGCGCCTATGGTTACCATATTGTTATTGATATAAACTTTTGAGCGATTATTTTGATCGATTACACGACGGCAAATTATTGTGTTGTCATCATCTTCATTTACGTAATTTGCATCTGTTAGCCAACTGATAATTTGAGGATTGTTAACTTCAAATGTGGCACTAAATGATGCGCTATTATGATCTTGACGAATTATTTCGCTATTGGTTTTAGCACCAAAAATTATCATCAGAGCATCAATGATAATTGATTTACCACTACCAGTCTCACCAGTAATAACAGTAAGACCATTTTCAAAATCTAATTCTAATTCATTGATTAATAGAAAATTACGTATTTGTAAATTTAGTAGCATTTTTATACTCTATGATAGACGTTTTGCCCAGTGCAATTTATTGCGAAGCGTGGTGTAGTAACTATAGTTTTTTGGATGTAATAATATAATTGGTTGGACTGATTTGCTAATAGTGATTACGTCACCATTATTGATACTTAAATACTCTTGCCCATCACTATGAATAACGGCTTCTTTACCAGAAATCATATTCACTTGAATAGTTACATCATCATTAACGACAATCGGACGGTTAGACATTGATTGCGGGCAAAGAGGTACGATTGAGATAACTTTAGAATTTGGATGTAAAATCGGTCCACCAGCAGCTAATGAGTATGCAGTTGAACCAGTTGGGGTTGCGAATATCAAACCATCTGATTTTTGTGAGCAAACCATTTCATTATCGATATACATTGAAAATTCAATCATACTACCTATTGCTCCACGAGATAGTACGATGTCATTAAGTGCGTGACTATAATAAATATTTTGGTTTTCTCGTTTGATGGTTGCCGTGATTAAGCTACGCTCCTCAGCAATAAATTCTTGCTGGCAAATCATAGCTTTTAACGTCGGCGCAATTTCATCAATGGCAATATCAGTAACAAACCCAAGTTTACCCTGATTAATCCCAATTAGCGGTATATTGTGTTGTACCAATTTACGTGCAATTGAGAGCATTGTCCCATCACCACCAATTACGATAATTAGATTTAATTGTGGTAATACAGCCTCAATATCAGAATACGTATATTGCTGAAATTCTTTGGGTAATTCAAACTGATTATCAACAAATGGTGTTGCACCAAATTCCAGAATTAGCGCAACTATCTGTAAAACATATTGCTCTAAATGTCCAGAGTTTGGCCTAGCAATAATTGCTATATTGCTAAATTTATGCATGAATAATTATTTTCCGCAAGGTAAAACTTTTGCAGATTTAATTACTACTGTTTTATTTGGTACGTTTTCGTACATGCCTTCTGTATGCGTAGGTGTTGCAGCAATGCTATCAACCACTTTTTGACCAGAAACAACTTTACCAAATACAGCATAACCAGGATTACCTGCTGAGTAATTTAAGAATTTATTATCATTTACATTGATAAAAAACTGTGCTGTAGCTGAATTTGGATCATTAGTTCTAGCCATTGCGATAGTGTATTTATCATTAGTTAATCCATTATTTGCTTCATTTGCAATTGGAGCTTTAGTTGCTGCTTGAGCCATTTTCTCATCAAAGCCACCACCTTGAATCATGAAACCAGGAATTACGCGATG
>RXKI01000077.1 GCA_003962895.1 Neisseriaceae bacterium | reverse complement strand
ACGCATTGTAAAAGTGATTAAACAAAAATTTCCAGATCTTGGAATTTTTACGGATATTGCTCTTGATCCATATACGATACATGGTCAAGATGGAATCATTGATGATAATGGCTATGTTTTAAATGATATTACTAATGAAGTTTTGATTAAGCAAGCACTGTGCCATGCTGAAGCTGGCGCTGATTTTGTTTGTCCTTCAGATATGATGGATGGGCGAATTGGTTTGATTCGTCAAGCTTTAGAAAAGAATGATTTTGTTAATACAGGAATTATGGCATATTCAGCTAAGTATGCTTCTAAATATTATGGACCATTTCGTGAAGCTGTGGGCTCTGCTGGTAATCTGGGTAAGGCAGATAAATTTAGTTATCAAATGCATCCAGCTAATAGCAGCGAGGCAGTTCGTGAAGTTCAGCTAGATATAGATGAAGGTGCTGATATTGTTATGGTAAAACCAGGTTTGCCATATTTAGATATTGTAAGTCTTGTAAAGAATAAATTTGCGATGCCAACAGCGGTTTATCATGTGAGTGGTGAGTATGCTATGTTAAAAGCCGCAAGTATCAATGGTTGGCTTGACTATGAAACTACATTGATGGAAACAATGCTGTGTTTTAAACGAGCTGGTGCAGATATGATTTGGACTTATTCGGCACTTGATGTTCTAGAGATATTAAAACGAAATTAATTAGTTAAACTGTCTTTAGAAGACAGTTTTTTTATTCGTAGATCTTAAATCTATCCGTTACTGATTTTAATCCAAACTTAGCTAGTAATTCATTCAATTGTTTCTGGGCTTTTGGATTATGGCTTTTCACCTTATTAGCAATGATTAATTCGTTTTTCATTGAGTGTTCCCAACCGATTAATTCTGTCGCCGTAACATTATAGCCATGAGCTTCTAGGCGTAAGATACGTAGTACATTGGTTAAATGACTTCCAAATTCACGTGAATGAATTGGGTGGTACCAAAGTTTTGTAAGTGCCGAGTCTATAGTATCTGAATTACGGTTTTTCTTTAAGATGTTTGCAAGTTCTGCTTGGCAACATGGCACAAGTACGATATGTTTGGCATTATGATGTAGTGCAAAATCAATTGCATCATTAGTTGCTGTATTACAAGCATGAAGTGCTGTAACAATATCAATATCTTTAGGTATTGTTTCATTGGTAATTGAATCTGCAACATTTAGATGTAGAAAATTCATGTTATCAAATTTAAGCTGCTTGGCAAGCTTAGTTGATTTTTCAACTAATTCAAGGCGGTTTTCGACTCCATATACAGTAGCTAATTTCTTCTCTACATTGACAAACATGTCATATAAGATAAACCCCAAATATGATTTACCAGCACCATGATCAATTATTGTTACGTTATCTTTTTGTGAGTAAATATCTTCCATTATGGGTTTGATGAATTGATATAGGTGGTACACTTGCTTAAGTTTGCGACGAGTATCTTGATTGATTTTCCCATCACGTGTAAGAATGTGCAATTCTTTTAATAAATCAATCGATTGACCATCTAAGACATCATAAGTTTTTTGCTGATTTTGTTGCTTATTTTTGGCAGACATTACGGTATAATACCTTTTATTTTATATATTTTTGTAGGGTGCATTAAGTGCAAATCTGGCGTAATTTTAGCGTATTTATATTAAGTGCAAGTTTAATTGTTGCATGTAGCAAAGATAATAAATCTAATGATTCTAAAGTTTTACGTACAGATTTGGGCGGTAATGTTGGTACATTAGACCCGCAAGGTGCATTTGATCCATATACTTTTCATGTGCTTAGTGATTTGTACGAGGGAATAGTTGATATGGATCAGGCGAATAATCCAATTGCTGGCATGGCTGAGAGTTGGACTGTTTCTGATGATGGATTAACTTATGATTTTTATTTGCGTCATGATTTGAAGTTTTCTGATGGTAGCTCAATTAGTGCTGATGATTTTGTTTACTCGTGGCGACGTATGATAGATCCAGAAACAGCTGGATATGCAGGAAGTTCGTTTGGCAATATTTTGAATGTGCCAGATGTAATTAGTCATAAATTACCGCTAGATAGTCTTGGAGTTGAGGCGGTTGACCAATATCAGTTTAGAGTAAATTTATCTAAACCAGATCCTGCATTTATAGAGAAATGCACAGCTTTATTTACTACTGTAGTACCAGAGCAGATAATTGATAAATACGGTGAAAGTTGGACATCGCTAGAACATATAGTTACATCAGGACCATATAAGTTATCTAAGCGCGTAATTAATGGTGAGATTGTTCTTGAAAAAAATCCATATTACTATAATGCAAAAAACGTAAAAATGGAAAGCATAATTTATATCCCATATCAAGATCGCAATTCTGCATTATCAGCGTATAAAACGGAAGAGTTAGATATTTTAAATGGTGTGCCTGTTGATCAATATGCTAAATTGAAATCTGACTATACTAAGCAATTAAATACTGTTGGTTATGAAGGAATTGTATTTTTTAGCTTAAATGTATTTTCCGATAAATTAAAAGATACGAATGTACGAGAGGCATTATCACTAGCAGTAGATAGAAATGTGCTGACTAATAAAATTTTAGCTAGTGGGCAGAAACCATTGTATAGCTATGTGACGCCAACTATTGAAAATGGACGATACAAAAATGTGTATTATGATTGGAAAAGCTTAACTCAAGCCGAGCGTGATGCTAAAGCTAAAGAGCTGCTTAAAGACTCTGGAATTGAACCACAAAAATACTCAATTAACCTAACATATGATAATAATGATATTAATCGTAAAGTAGCCGTTGCTGTTGCTAGCATGTGGGAGAAAGAGATTGGTATAAAAGTTAACTTAATGCCAGCTGAACGCAAAGATTATTTAGATAAGCGTAAAAATAGCGATTTCGAAGTACTATTAAATAGTTGGGGAGCGGCATTCAATCATGTTACTACTTATACCCCAGAATATGCTTGTGCAAGTAATGTGAATGTGTCTCGTTTATGTACGGTTAATTATGACAGCTTAATTACTGATGCTAATATGAGCTTGAATGAAGATCAGCAAACACAATTTTATGAGCGTGCTTTGCAACTTGCAATGGAGCAATACGCTATAATACCGTTGTATCAAAATAGTTATACAATGATGATTAGTCCAAAAGTTTCTGGGCTAAATGTTGAGAGTAACTTGTTACACGATATTCGCTCTAAATGGATTAGTAAGCAGTGAGCATGCAGATTAGGCAGGAAAGTACACAAGACTATCTAGAAGTTGAGAGACTGATTCAGCAGGTTTTTGCGAGTGAAGAGTCTAGCGATAAACAAGAGCATTTGCTCGTGGCTAGATTAAGATGTGGCGAGAGTTTTATCCGTGAATTATCTTTGGTGGCAGAGTTAGATAATAAAATAATTGGACATATTTTATTTACTCGTGCAAAGATTATTGGTGATAAAAGTGTGGTTGATACACTAGTTTTAGCACCGCTAGTTGTTTGTAGTGATTTTCAGAAACATGGTATCGGTACAAAACTAATTAATTTTGGTCTCAAAAAAGCAATTGACCTTGGGTTTAGCTCAGTAATGGTCTTGGGTGATCCAAACTATTACAGTAAATTTGGTTTTAAATCTGCTTGTGAATATGGAATTAAAGCTCCATTTGAAGTAGAAGATAAATATTTTATGGCAGTTGAATTAAAGTCACAAGCATTAAAAGATGCCAATGGTGTCTTGCAATATGCAAAAGAATTTGGAATTTAATTATGATATTTAAAAATCGTTATGTTACACGTGCTAAATTGTCTGAAGTACAATTTAGAAAAATTATTAAGTATTTTGTTGCAGAAAATTCAGCAACTGAAATTGCAGAGAAATTATCAATTAATCGTAATACGGTTAATCGTTATGTGAATCTTATTCGCGAGCGTATAGCAGTTTTTTGCGAGCAAAACAGTGGTATTACACTGTTAATTGATAACTATGAAAGTAGTAAAGCAAATATAGGCGATATGGTTAAAACTAAACTAACTGTTGGCTTGGATTACTTAAAGCGTCGTGGCAAGGTTTATACAGAGTCTCTTGAGAAAATTAATTTACGTGATATTGCAAGTAAGATACAACTTACCCAGAATAAAGGTGTAGTTCATTCTATTGATGCTGATGAAGATTTAGCGTTAGTTGCAATAGGTTATGATAATAACGTTACCACAGCTAATACAAGTTATTCTAGCTATGTGCAGGATTTGGAACGATATTGGAATTTTTTGAAAAATCGTTTAATTAAATTTCACGGTTTAGCAAAGCATAAATATTATTTGCATGTGAAAGAATCTGAGTTTAGATTTAATCTAAGAAATGATGACTTGTATTCAGTCTTGTTAAAAATGTTTAAAGAGCAACCATTAGAGTGTGCTTCATAATACTAATTTTATA
>RXKI01000090.1 GCA_003962895.1 Neisseriaceae bacterium | reverse complement strand
TAAAGTCAAGTATTTAAACAAACTATTATTTAAATGTGATAATATAGAATATAAATAGAATCTATTATCAAAATTCCACTTAATATTATAAATCATATTTAATAATAGATCTCTAGAAGGACTATTATATGCATTTTTCATATATATATCTTTAGTATATAATAGTAAAGTATCTAATAATTCAGGAGATATTTCTATTTTAGCAGTATAATTATATAGTGCTTGTGGAGTTATTTTTAATATATTATCTGGTAAATCATCATAAGTATTTACAGAATTAGTTAGTACATATTCAGCATCTTTAATATTTCTTTTAATTTTTATTCCAGAATTTCTAATTCTTTCATTAAGGAATCCTTTATTTACAAGATAAATAGAATTTATCTTGTCAGGTATTATATGAGAATCAATCGTTAAGTTTTTCATAATGTAATTCTATATTGGAAATATCAATATTATCTTTAGTATAATTTTTATCTAATAATTCATATATTGAATTTCTTATACTATCATACAATCTTTCAATAATAATGTTATTTTTAATATTAGTAAATATAAAATCATTTTTAAAGAGATCTGATATATAAGAACATTTATAATGTATTAATAGATATTTACTAATATTATCTCCAAATTCATTAATTAGATATTTATTATTATAATATAATTCTAAAATATATTCAGAATTTTTTTCTAAATCACTATTTATTAACATATTATAAATAAGTTCTCTATTATTAATATCAGTAGAATTAACTAATGCTTTTATATCATTATAATTATTTTCATCTATTAAAAAACCATTATTTACAGATTTATTAAAATATCCTGAATCTACAAAAACAACCTCTTGTTTCTTATTTATTAATTCTAATATAATTTCTAATGTTTTAATCTTATCATAAGTACATCTTCTTATAGAATATACTACTTCATAATTCTCTGAATATTCTTTTTCTAAAGAATTAGTTTGAGGATTAAAATATAAAGGATATTCGCTTATTTCTACAGGTTCATATATTAAATATTGAATATTATCATGTTTTTTTACCCTATTTAGTGTATCTTTAATATCCAAAACACTTCTATTTATTTTTACATTTTTTGTAAAATATATATTAGAATTATCTGGGATTACATTATAAGATTTATTATATATTTTTGTTAGCTCATCCTTAAATGATGAGCTAACGTAATTGGAATATCCTATTTTATATATCATATTATTTTGTTATATAGTTAATAATTCTAACATCAGAACCCAATATTTGAGTAAATAAAGAAGAATAATTTATACAATTTTTAACCATAATGAATTTTTGGTCTGATGTAAAACTATCTGATAGTATTAATTCACCTAATTGCTTGATGTTATCTTTTTTAAACTCTTTATTATGCACTTTAACATAATTAAATATTCTTGTGCATAAAATAGCTGATACTGCTGTTTTATGATTTTCTTTTTTATACGAACCTGCACAATCTAATAAACTTTCATTAGCTTTTTCAAGACTATAATTAAAAATCAAATCTTCAATAAGAGGTAATTTGTCTAACTTTTTGTTAATAAAATTAACAAGTAAAGATGTTACATCTTTACCTATAGATAAATCTCCAATTTGTATAACTTTAGTTAAATTCTTTTCCCAATCCTTAATTGTACTAATGATAGCAAAGAATTTATCTAACATTCTTGGTTGTACAACATTAGAATTTGAAACACCATCTTTTTTCTTATTTTCAAATTTTTCAGGAATACTTAATACAAAATTAATAATTCTTTGGTCAAATTTAAGCTTTTCAGCTCTTTCAGCCCAATCTTTATAATCCCATACCATTCTTGCTTTAAGCATTCTTGATGTCTGAGCTGCATCAAAAGATTGAACATTGTATTCACCATCATCAGGATTTTCAGATAATATAATCTGTATTTTTTTATCTTTTAAATTCCAACCTATCATACTTTGTTCATTTATTAACTCCATACATGCTTGAGAAAATAACTGATTACTTCTTGAATAATCATCCAATAATAAAATAGAATTTTCTTGTAAAGAATTTACCCAATCTGGAGGACAAGGTTTTGTCCTTATTTCAGAACTATAAGTATATCCTGAATTAATCATTTCAGGAATCATATTTTCAGTTACCCATACTTCAGAATTTTCTTTCTTTAGTTTAAACTCTTTAGCATAATATCCTATTAATTCTGATGGTTCTGTTAATTGAGCTAAATTTAATTTATACAATGGTCTATTTAACTCATTTACTGTTTCTCTTATAACTGTTGTTTTACCTATCCCTGGTTCTCCTTCTATACTTAGAGATATTGGAATTTCACCTTTTTCTATAAGAATATCATTAGCATTGATAATATCCTTAATTAATTCCTTAATTTCATTTGGTGAATAATTACTATAATTCATAGTTTATTTATATTTGTGTATTTAAATTTGTTATTTGATATATTATCAACTATTTGAGCATAAAAATTCATTTTTTTAGTATTTACTATAAAATCAATATTTTTGAAAACTCTAAAATACTCATTAAAAATATCTAATTCTTTTAAATCTTCAAAACTATATTCAATATCTTTGAACATAAATCTATATGTTTTATGAATATCTTTATCTTTTATACTATTTATTTTATTTAAATTTTCAGTAAATAGTTTTATATCAGAATATACTTCATTAGATAGTGTTACATTAGATTTATCTTTATGTATTATTTTTACTTTGAAATTATTTTCAAAGACTTCTGAGATTGGAATTAATTTACTTATTGATCTTATATATCTTATATTAATTTTATCATTGAGCACATAAGCTTTTATAAATTTTTTATGTACTCTATTATTTATATGATCTGCAATTATATTATTTATATTCATTGTTAATTTTTATTTATTTTTAAATATCTAGCATGATTTTTTATACTATCTATAACACCAGAACTTGTTATAATCCATAATAAATTTTTATTACATACAGGTGGTACTTCAGCATGACCATCAGTAAATATTAAACAAGTACTATATGCAGAAGAATTATAAAAATCAATAGCTGCTGTAAAACTAGTACCTCCACAAGCAGTTCTTGTAAAATTATTGCTTCCTGCTTTATATTTAGTAGGTTGATATACTACAGTATCAAATGCTCTTATTTCTATATCATTTATTTTACTAAGATGTGCTATTTCATTAAGTACTTCATATAACTCATCCTCTTGTACACTTCCTGATTGATCAATTAGTACTAAAATTTTATTTTTAGGTGTTAATATTATTTTATTAGCTCCTTCAAATCTTTGATTCTCTCTTATTTTAGAACTTTTTATTGTATATTTGTTAGAATTTCCAACAAAATTCCTAATATATTTCTTATAATTATATACAGGTTTTGGTTTCTTAAATCCTGAGATTATACTACTTATTTCATGAGGAATATTACCTTGATTCTTTTGTATTTCTTTTGCTAATTCTTCTATAGTATTTTCTATTTGTGTTCTTATAGTATTTACTTCAGATTCTGATAAAGAATCTAAATCTATAGGATTACCTTTATTATCTACTATTTCCCATATATGCTTAGACCTATTATCAATATTTAATTTTTCTTTTTCCTTATCAGGTAAAGAATCTAATAATTTATAATAATAATCTCTTCCTTTTTTGTACTCCCAGTTTAATTTAGGATACTCTTTTTTCATTTTATCTATAGTTACAACCCATTCAGGTAATAATTCCTTTGAGATATATTGGTTAACTTCAATATCACAAGCGTAATTATCCATTTTTGAATTTGAATAGGACGAAGAATTTATTAAATGAAATAGTACTAAATGAAGAGCTTCATGTTTAATTACTCCATATTTAATTTCATTACTATATTTATTCCATTCTTCAGGATTTATAATTAATGAAAATTCAAAAGTGTTTGTATTTAAAGATACAGCAGCTAATGGTATTTTAGTACTTTCAATTTTTTCTATACTTGATATAAATAAACCATAAAAAGGATCTGTAACTATAAGTCTTCTAATAATAGAAGCTACATCTTCTTTTAAATTGAAATTCATTGTATTTTATTTTTATTATCTATAATCTCCATCTCCTTGTATAGTATTATTATTTTTTCTTTTTTCTAATTTAGAGATGTTTTTTTCAAATATCTCTTCAAAGGAAATATCTAAATCATGAGCTAATACAGCACAATACCATAATACATCACCTATTTCATAAGAAATAGCCTCTTTTTTGTCTTCTGAGAAAATACATTCATTATCTCTAATAACTTTTTTTATTTTACCAAGTACTTCTCCAGACTCATTAGCTAAACCTAATGCTGGATAAATTATTTTAAAATCTGTAGGATAATTAGCAGTATTTAATGCCTTTTCCTGATATTCATTAAATGTCATAATTTATATGTTTCTAATAAAAATTTTCTTAGTTTTTGTATTATTTTTCTATAAGTATTCTTATATATATATTTATTTATTTTTAATTCTTTAATAATGTCTT
>RXKI01000018.1:2142-4570 GCA_003962895.1 Neisseriaceae bacterium | reverse complement strand
TAATTGATAATGGTATTAATTATATGTTGTCGATATATGAATTGAAAAAGACGGTAACTCCAAAAATTACTGTGGTTCTTTAAACTTGGGTGAGGTGTGATTATGAAAATTGCTGTTTCAACGATTTATCCTTTTTGGACATCAGTTCAAAGTGTTGTGGTGTTCATAACAGATGAGAGGGAGTTGACTTCAGAAGTTGTTGATCAATGTTTGGAGCATTATGTGAGAGAAACAAACAAGGAAGAAGATGCTTCCGAAGCGTTGATTTATCTTCAGAATCATCAGAAGGATATTAATCATAATGTTTTTGTATTAATCTCGATGAGTCTTATGTGGTTGGATTAAAAATTCCTGAATGAAAGGAAATCCAAATCATCTTTAGTCCAAATTTTGGGGATTTTGTCCAAGATAACAAATTAACTTTTTAAACAGGAGGACCGTTATCCTCCTGTTTATGTCCTTTTTTTTCCAAAAATTCCTCTTTATAATATATTTTAATAAGTTTATATTTTTAATATAGATTTATGACTAGTTTGTTTTATGATTAAAATAGACTAGTGTTTTATAATGTTCGAAATAGCTCGAATATTTGATCTTTAATATTTTATAGTGAGATAAGACTATGAGTCATTTTACAGGCTTAATGTTTACGTTGGACGAACAAGTTGGTGTTACAGCTATTGACAGTCAAGTCAATATGTTGGAAGTCATGAAATTAGGACAACGTGTTTTGACTGCTGAAGAACTTCGCGCATTATTATCAGAAGAAATGGCTGATAACATCACTTTGATTAGTGATAACGAAGAAATTGTACAGTACTGTGAACTGTTTAATGTCAACTTTGATAATTTTATTAAAGATTATGATATTAACAAACACACGTTGTGGTTTTGTTGTTTTGATAACGTCACGTATGGTGTTCGTTTTGATGAACAGTATTTTCCAGTTATTACTACTGAATCGTTTGAACAACTGGTTACTCAGTATGGATGGACATATTCTGTTTCAGACGATATGTTTGAATGTACAAAACAAGACAGTGATGTTAAAATTACTGGTGTGATTACTGCTAATATTGTTGACAGTGCTTATACTACTACAGGTTTGAAAATTGAGCGTGATGGCTTTAAAATTAAAGAACTTGTTAATGCTGTTAGTTTAGTTTAATTTGGTTATAATGAGTGAGAGGAATGTCTCTCACTCATCTTTTAAGTGAGGTTTGATATGTTATTATGTAAATTAGTTGAGCATAGTCGTGGTACATGGTATGTTGATAAAGATGGTAATATTTATACTCTTTTACGTTTTAAAAATTTATTAAAACGTCGTAATCGAGAGTATGGTTCTCAGGCTGTTGATCTCGAATCTATGGCTGAATATCAACGTGAGTTTTTTAGTAAGTTGTTTCCTGGTAAACGTTATTTACACCCAACAGATTTAAGAGAGTTGTTTAACGAGAATAAGGCACAAGACTTCTCTCAAACTCCAATTGACGTTAAACCACCAACAAAAGACAAAGTTATACTACGTCGTTTAGCATTACGTTCTGGTACTGGTATTCTTAAACAACCACAACAGATTGACAAACATTATTTTGTTCCATCAACCAATACAGACTTTGATTCTATTGACGAATTGAAGGAGTGGTTTAAAGGACAACCAGGTAAATCTGTTGTTGTTTATGAACGTACAATGATTTTAACCAAGTAATATATAAAGACAAGGACGTCTTTATATTAGGACACTTGGAAAAATTACCCATTTTTTGGTCTTTTTTTAATTTGGATTAAAACTTTTATTCCTTTTATCAATTTTTTATAATTATATACTAATTTTTATATGTGAGGTTTTAATGGACATTCGTACTATACTTGACGGTTTAGCTCAAGAAATTTATGAAAAGAAATTTAAGAACATTAATGAGGGAGGGTGTGGGTTTTTTGCTAGTGTGGTTGCAATAGAGATGCAACAATATAATATACCTTATGAAATTAAGATAGTGTGTGGATTTCATAATGAATATGCATTTGAGGAAAATATGGACATACATGATATATTTCATTCGGATATTTGGCACGTATTGTTATCGTTTCATGATGGTACAAATCAGTTTTGTTTTGATTCTGATGGTATTAAAGAATACGCTAAATGTAGAACAAAGACAAAAGGTTGGGATTATTTGGATGCATATATAAGCAAAGATTATGTTAGTTTGAAGCTTTTGTGTAAAATTAATAAATGGTTTAATTGGAACACAGTATATGACACCAACCAAAACGAACGATTACGTCTAACAGTTAAAAGATATCTCAGAAAAGCAATTTCCAATACGTCGCTACTATTAAATGAGTAATGATGGTGTGTCTTATCCTTTTGTTTCCAAAAATTCCAATGTATAATAAAAATATATAAAAATTATATAATTTT
>RXKI01000018.1:0-2092 GCA_003962895.1 Neisseriaceae bacterium | reverse complement strand
ATTAAATGAGGTTTATTATGAAGAAGTTTGCTATTGGTGTTAATGGTGGTTTTGTTAGTGGTAAATTATTCTCCAATATTGAGAATGTTATTAATTGGTTTGAACAACATGTTAAGGGGGATATTTTTATTTTAGAAAATGGAGAAAAAATTTCTGTAAATAGTGTTACTGATTTGGTAGATAAACTTTTAGAGGCTGAAGATGGTAATGGTGCTATACATGTTGTTGCTGATGGTTTAGTAGAACGTGGCGATGATTATGCAGAAATGTATATTTATGAGTTTGATGATGAATAAAAATATTGTCACACGGATGTGACATATTATTGTTTTAAAATATATTAAGAATTATATATTAGATTTTATATACAAAATAGTAAGATGAGGTTTATTATGAAAGTTACGGTTATTTTCGCTTCTAAGCATGGTCAAAAGAAATATGCTGTAAATTGCAATGGAGAGTTGTATCGCACTATTAACAAAGGAATTAAGTTTGTTAAATGCGGTTTTTATAGTCAAGGTCGATATGACTTGGCACGCTTGCCTATTGATCTACAGGAAAAATTAGAAAATAAAAATGATAGAAAAACTTACGTCTCGTGTGAATATTTGATTAATTTATTTGATGCAACAAATACTGTTGATATTGATTGTTCTAAAGATATGTTTGTACCAGAAGTGGGTAAATATTTTGACTCTCGTGAGGCAGTTATTCAATACATGGCTGATATAAATTGGAGTGGATTGTATAATGTTTATGAACATGTTGTTGCTGTTAAGGTTTAATCCTTTTATTTCCAAAAATTCCACATTATAATTAAAAATATATTAAATGGACATTAATATATTAAATTTGATGGACATTATTAGTTGTTATTAGTTGTTGAGGTTTATTATGGCTGTTGCTAGTGTTTTATGTGTTATGGTTACTGAGTATGGTAAATTTGGTTCTGTTGCTGATACTGAACGGAACTTAAAGTTCTTGAGTGCTCGTTTTGGTCAAACAATTACTAAGGATAATTTATATGAAGTGTTAGATGTACAGGCACAAAATTTTAATTGTTCAATTGTTGATTTTGAAATTGGTGATCCTGTTGAGTACATCAAAACAACCAATACACCTGACCAATATGGACAGGACATTTATGATAAATTTGTTGCTCAGGCAGAACAGTTTTGGTTAGAACAGTATGAAGGTCACGCTTACAGTATGTATGAAGTGACGTATGAATATGACCAGATTATTATGATTATTTTGGATGATGATAATATGTCTGAATTGGATATGTATGATGATCCTGCCCCTTGTTCTGTTATGTGTTAATGTTGGTACAGTAAGGAGGACTTAGGTCCTCCTTTTTTTATATTTTTATATGGACGTCCAGACGTCCAAAAAATGGGTAATTTTTCCATTTGTCCTACCATCAACTTGGATGGTAGGACTTTTTCAAATAGATTTGGACAAATGGATTAGTCCTTTTATTTCCAAAAATTCCTCTATATAATATTTTTATATAAAAATTTTATAATTTTTATATGTTTTGGACTAATTTAAATGGATGTAATTTAATTTTTGTTGATAGAGGTTTATTATGAAAGGTTTTATTGCAATTTTAGTTAATGAGGATGCAATTGTGGATCAGGTTGATATTGTTACAACTTGTAGTTGGGTACAGGAAAAGTTGAATGAGAAAGTTGTTGTAAATAAAGATAATTTGGAAGAATGTATCTTGGAATTGGTTAAGGATTTTGAGGCTGGAGTGGTTAGAGATTATGTGGGTGAAGAATTTATGGAAGATGTGAATAATGTATATGGAAATATATATGAAAAGGTAAGTCGTAGTTATAAGAAAAGTGATGAAGAAATTGGAAAGGAATATTGTGGGTTGGAAGAAGAAGTAAATGACATTTTAGGTGAACATTGGATAGAAGATTGTGAAGTGGTTAAATATAGTATTAGTTTTGAGTATGATACTTTATTTATTTGGTTGTTTAAGTAAGTGAAAAAAGGAGGACTTAGGTCCTCCTTTTTTTATATTATTTCAAGGACGTCTGGACGTCCAAAAAATGGGTAATTTTTCCATTTGTCCTAC
>RXKI01000048.1:1982-5124 GCA_003962895.1 Neisseriaceae bacterium | reverse complement strand
AGATTGAATAATTTCCAAGTCTTTAGCTCTTTTGTCTATGTTCCTTGGAACAAATCCATGATTTATATTCATTTATTAAATGTTATTAATTTTTCCTGTAATTTAGTATATTGCTTTCTTAAAGCTTCTAGATTATTTTGCAACATTCTGATATAATCTTGGCCGGCCTTTACTATTTCAGCTTCTGGCATCCAAGTGGCAGGGTTTTTTAACCGCATAAAAGTCATGTATCTTTCCATTGGAGACATGTTTGTAACGGTCATTAATTTATTGTCAGCTTCGGTTATTTTATGGCCTAAAAGGTCTAAATTATTTAAGACTGTTAATTTGGTGTATGTTTTAGTACTGTTTGGGTTTTTGTCTAAATTGCTTTTAACAATATATCTTTTGTGCCATTCTTGGATGTGGTGACCGCCAGCAGCGATGGATTCGGTGTGGAATTGGTATGCAGTGTTATTTCGGATGATGTTGCAGTCTAGGCTGATTTCTCCACCTAGGATTTTAAAAGTTGGGTTTTGGATGTCATCAGTTTCTAATATCCAGGTGGTTAAACTTTTGATTAATTTCCATTTGGTGGACAGTTTCCAGTCTTCACAGATTCTTAAAACATCCTTTTCGGAGTATTTAGGTTTACCAGTTTTAAGGTTGATTTTATTGCTTAAACGAGTTTGATAGATGGCTGTTTGGGCTTGTAAACAGTTTTCTAAGTCGGCCAATTTAATTAAATCATTAATATACATGCTACAAATATACTATTTATTTTTGATTTAGAGAGAGAAGGCCTTAATATTTTTTACGAACATTTAGGTTATAAAATGTCTTTCTACACCTTCATTAACAACGATTACATATTCTAGTATATCATCTAAATTATTTTTTAATTGAAAGTGTTTTTCTAACATGTCTTTGATGAATTGTCCAAATCTTTGGCTCTTTTGTCAATATTTCTTAGAACAAACATAAATAAGTATTAATCAAATTTGAATTTAAAATATTTCTGGACCATATTTGCGATGAATAATTTTCTATCATCGTATGGTATTTTAAATTCAAATTTAAAAATAGCCCATATAAAACTATAATAACACTCAAACCAATCATTTTTCCAATAGTATTTAAAAATGTTAAAGATTGTACCATCTGATACTATAAATATAGTAAATTGATATTCTTTTGAATGTATTTTGAGTTGACAGTTTTTTAATAAATCTACAAATAATTGTTCAGCTGTATCTCCAGGATTCTTATTTTGGAGAATTTTTAAATTGTTAGAAAATTCTGTAGCAAAAGTTTCAAATTTCTGCAACTCTTTGCTTTGAATGGCCTTTAAGTCTTCAGCTCTAGTATCAAGGTTTCTTGGGATAAACATTTTTATTTAAAATGTATGGTTATGATACTATCACCACTTAAATGTCTTTTAACTAGGCCTTTACTTTCATCTTTTTTATAAACCGTACAATGACCTGATGTATGCCAGCGTATTAACCAGTAAAGAGTTTTACCTTTACCAATAGTAAAACCTGAGTGAATATTTGCATCCATATCACCAGTACCTGATTTACTAGTTAAATAACATATTTTACAAGTAATCTTTTTATCTGCAGGTATAATTAAATTTTCATTCATTATAAAATACGAGTTTTAAAATAATAGTATTCTTGATCATTAATTTTTTGAGCAATGTATAAATCTGCGATAGCTTCTACCATTTGACAGAAACTATGTTTCTTTGAAAATGGTAACCAATCTATTTTATTATCAGACAAAAAACTTCTATCTTGTTTGTTAGTTTTATGGTGTCTAGAAATATAATATTTAGTAAATGACATTTAAATTTACATTTTTATAATAAGCTGGTACTATCATATATTCTCCAACAACAGATTTAACGGCCATATCTACATCAAGCCAAAAATCATTCAATCTAAAACAAAAATTAAATTTTTGATAATCAACACTTTTTAAAATATCTTGTTTTAAATTATCATACATTGCTTTTGACTCTGTTCGAGTAATGTTTTTACTAGTATTAATGTTTATTTTTTGTTGAAGTATATTAGATAGAAAGGCCATCTTAGATTCAATTAATTGTAGAGCTTGTTGACACTCTTCTAAAGATTTACCAGCTAAGATGATGTCAATTTCTGGTTTTTCGTATACCAATTCTTCTTGTTCTTGGGTTAGAATTTTACCTTCAGTATTAGGTATAATTCTTAATAAGGTGTGTGATAATAACATAATGTTAAAAGAATTTAAAACAATTAGTGTTGGAGTTTTTGGTTTCCAGACAGTTAACGTCTATTTGAAAATTACTTACATTACCTTCTGTGAAATAGATATAAGTATCTCCTTTTTCATTTGTATGGGCTATGCCTACAAGACCATGATATTTGTGAAATGGTTGTAGAGTGCTGGGTTGGTTGATCCAAACTCTGGTGGGTGTTTTAAACATTTGATTTTTTTTTAGTGTAATAAATTGTTACATTTTAATATGTCATCTACCTTAACAATCCGGCCTTCTTCATTAACTATTGTGTCTAATTGATAGTGACTACCATTTCTAATAGCATCAGCTGTTAAACAGAAAAAAGCTTCTAATAAACTAAAACATGTAGTTTTTAATTGATAAGTATGTCCTTTGTGGCTTTTAAAAGTACCTATAAATTTATATTTTCTCATAACTACAAATAGATTTAATTAAAAATTTGCCAACCTTCATTCCAATGTTCACCGGATCTAAAGGCCCAAAATGCACACTCAACTTGTCTTATACCATCTTCAAATATTACCATACCATCTTCTATATCTTTCATTACAAATTCACCTTCCATAAAATAATCATGTGTTAATTTTTTACCTTCTTTAATCGCTGTTTTTGCTTCTTCTCTATCCATAATGTAAATATAATAAATATAAGACTGTAAATATACTCTTTATTTTTGATATTAAAGAGAATATTATAATATTATTTACGAGTAATATAGTATATTTGTAATCTTATATTTATAGTCTTATATTTGTAATATGAAAACAATAGAATCTTTTGAGTCCTTAAAAGCTTTAAAAAATGGTCAGAAAGTATATCACATCCATGCAGGTAACATAGACACTTTTAATATTGTAGGTACTATTCCACAAAATA
>RXKI01000048.1:1404-1814 GCA_003962895.1 Neisseriaceae bacterium | reverse complement strand
TATATTTATAGTTATGAATTGGACACAACCAAAACCACCTATACAAGGCATTCGTTATTATGATCACGTTATGTGTGAAACACCATTTGGAACAGCTATAATTGAGTGGAAAGGATGGAAAGAAAGTGATAGTTATTCCTTAAACATTGGAAATAATTACATTGGTGAAGTATTTGATTTAGATAATGCTAAAAAACTTGCAGTAGATTGGTTAACTGAAAAACATAGGGAATTGTCAATACTACTAGGAATATAGTCTTAAATAACTTCTGGTTTAAAATCAAAGTGTTTTATAAACATGTCTTGGATGAATTTTTTAAAGTCTTTAAAAGACATATTAAACGCATCTCTAAATTCGTACCAGACTCTAATGGTATGACAGTCTAAGACATTTTGATACCAATTATAAA
>RXKI01000048.1:0-1354 GCA_003962895.1 Neisseriaceae bacterium | reverse complement strand
TATAAAGATTCTGATCGCTGTTTTGTATATGACAATTTACCATTAATTCTGTGAATAGAGCTTCTTTCTCATCCATTACACCTTGATATTTATCTATTAGTTTTTTAAAATTTGTTTCAAATAGAAGTTTAAATTTTTGATATTCTTCTAGTTTGGAGGCTATTATATTATCGTATTGTTGTTGTCTATCTTCTAGATTTTTGGGTTTAAAGGTCTCAAATTTTAATAATTTTATCATATTTTATATATTTAAGTCTATTCGTAATTTTTTGGTAAAATTCTCTCCAGAGTCAAAAATAACAGTTATATTTACACTTTAATTAGTAATACATAACATATGTCATATCAACCTTTTAAAAATAGCAATCACAATTTACAATTCCAAACTTTACATTTGTCAGAAATTTTAACATATGGTTTGGGTTTTAGTCCTAGAGATTGTCAATATATGCCATTACAACAAATAAACGGTGGCCATTTTATCTTAGAGGGTAAGGCCAATCCTTTTATGTTAGATGTTAATGGACAAAAACAATATTACCAAAGAGAATTGTGTTGGAGTTTAGCCGATAAACAAAATTTGATAGATGCTATCTATAACTATTGTGATATCGGTAAATTTGTGATTGTTAGAAGATCTTATGACTATTTAGAAAAGATGATACAGGCTGGTCACTTAGATGGTTTGGCCTTTCATGAATTGGTAGATGGCAAGCAGCGTTTGACAGCTATAGCGGATTTTATGCAGGGTAAATTTGAGGATAGTAATGGTCAGAATTATGCTAGTTTGGATATTGTGGAGAAAAGAAAATTTTTAGGTTATACGAAGTGTTCGTTGGCTTTAATGGAGAATGCTGATGATCAACAGATTAAACAGGCTTTTTTGAGTGTTAATCACACTGCTATGCCTATGAGTATTGAGCACATTAATTTTATTAAAAGTATTAATATTTAAAAATGTCAAAAATTAATTCTTATAAAAGACTAGAAAAATTACGTAAACTTAATGAGTTAAAGCAGACTGTTAATGTTAAATATGTTCCTAAAGATTTAATGATCAATGAACATAGTAAATATTTAATAGACACAGAAATGGCCGGTAATGGTTATCATGGTCGTTGTAAATATTGTGGTTTAGCATATGTGACAGATTTGGGATATTGTAGTTGGTCTGGTACAAAATGTATTAAAAGAGCACCACAAAATATAAATGATCTACCAAATAATTTTAAAAGTTATATTGATTTTAATAATTTAAGAATGATAATTATTAATAGACAACCAATTTTTACTAAACCTTATAAAAATGAACATATAACTTTAAAAGAATTATATAATAAATATTTAAATATCA
>RXKI01000058.1 GCA_003962895.1 Neisseriaceae bacterium | reverse complement strand
GATTTAGAGCATCAACATAATTTAGTTCATACTCTAATTGATATGCAGTAGCTAATTTCCGACTAATGACAATTCCAAATATTGGTGATATATTTTTGTAATCAGCAAAATTTAAAGAACTGCAACTACTCTGATAACTTAAATTGAGGTACTGCCTTTGAGCAAAAAACCAAAATTGAACTTAATGACTGCTCCACAAATCTTATAAATTGTCATACCGTTGGATACATAGTTATCTATGCTCCTTAATGACAGTGGTATAAATTCAGTAGCTTGTCTAAGTTTTACTTGATTTAATATCTTTTCCATGATTATTAACTGATCATCTTCGCTAGATTCAGCGATAGCACCCTTAATGACATCAATCATCATTGGAAATACTTCTTCACCAAGTAACTCCATACGCACTTCGCTTACATCTTCAGCTTTTACGCCAGTTTGCATTACATTATTAATTGCTTGTTTAACTAGGCCAATATTTTCAGTTGGTACTGATTTAGCCCTAGACAACATGCTTAATAGCTTATTTAGAAACAAAACAGTCTCGGTTGCTGAGAATTGTGTAATCACCAAATCAAGCTCATTAGCACCATCTTTGATTTTAGTATCGAGTGTTTGAATTGCCATTGTTAATCCTTAAATAAAGAATCCTCTATAAGATATAGAGGATTACTTAAATATTCTATTAATTTTCTCTGCTGCACTAGCTACATCACTAAGTGCGGAAAGCCCATTTTTAACGTTATCAATAATGCTATTAATACCTGATGTATTTGTTTGAATGTTGGGCATGCCAGAATCCCATTTATACGTCACGTCTTTTATTGCTTCGTCCAATTCACGACCTTTCGGTGCACTTAAAAAACATAAATCATCATATACATATGTTTTACCAGTAGCTGGAATTACAACAGTCAAAACACCACTTATTGGAGTTGATTGTTCTGTTTGTACCTCGAGTAGTTTATCAATTTCACTTACTGTTGGAGACGATGCTATAAATTTAAATGTACCAGTTAATAGCACAGATTTCATATATCTAGCGATATAGCCATCAATACCAACCTTACTAACCACATTCTCAACATCATCAATACCCATCATGGAGTCAGTTGCATAACTTTTAAATGTAATTGATGGGCTATTTTTAGGTTTAAATGTTATAACCGAATTTTTACTTGTTAAATTAGCACTCATTTTTTAATCCTTAAATGACTAATGTTACATTTACAGGCAACATATGCACTGCACCACGATATGCGTATAATATTGAAGTTGCTGGACGTTTACGTTCTGCACGTTGTTTTGCTGTAGGAGTAGGGATATAAATAAAATAACCATTACTATAAATATCGCTACTTGGATCAAATCCTAAGATATTGCGTAATTGAATCCTCTGTGATTCAGATATTGCAATACCGCGAGAACAAACAGATTTATCTCGTGAATCAAGCATTACTCCATTATAAGTAACAAATAAATCACTATCACCTTGTGGGTCATAACCAACAGCTTTATTTTTGCCTAATAACTCAGCTTCAGCAACTTGTAACTGGTCCAATAACCAAGCTTGATTATAGAAGTTATCAATAAATGAGTACACACCAGTAATGACGCCATTCATTAACCAGGTGTAATTATCTGCTCTTGATGAATATGCTCCATAATAGTTGAACCCCAACTCATCAAGTTTTTGAGAAGTTTCTTTAGTATCAACTGTAATATCGAGACCTGATTGCTGTTTAAATGCAAATGTCAATGTTGCATTACTTGCTTCATAATCGATTGATGCTCCAATGCCCAGGACAAATAGCGCATGGCGTAAATATCCGTACATCAAAACAATACCAGAGTAATTTTTTTGTTTAATTAAGTTAGCTATTTGCTGTGTACGGGATAACTGCCCTTTTGCTTCATTGCTATATACAGACAATGCAAACGTGGTAGCTTTACTATTCTCAGCATTGAACCATTCCATCAAGCCTTCAACTGTAGCTATGTCAGCATCAAATAGATAAGAGCAACCAACCCAGTTAGTAGTAACTTGTTTAATTGCGTTCATATTTTCAGCTGGAGTTTGGACCAATGAGCCTTGTGATAAAACAGCAAGTGATTTTTCTGTAAGCTGCAATAAACTAGCTAACTCACCATCAATACAGTATTCAATTGAATCTGCTTTTTTACCATCACCAGTAAATTCAACTATAAAGCCATTATATAAGGCGTTAAAGCCAACTGTAGCATTTGCTTTTGCTGCGACTAATGCAGTTTGTAAAATCCCAGCTACATCGCTATAACTTTTTGCAGTTGAAAAATCTAAAGCAGTTAGTGCTATTTTATTGCCATTAAGCATAAAATCAATTGCACCAGCTTTTACTTTTATGAAGTCTGCTAATGGTGCACTAATGGAATCACTACGGATATATGCATTTTGTGCAGCATCTATATAACGACCAAACATAAGGAAGTCAGGAGATTTAAGACTGTTATCATAACCATTAAAATAATAATTACATTGTTTATATTCTTCTGAATCACTTCCAAAGTATTTAGCTACTTGATCTGAGCTTCTGAACATTAAAACTCGTGCATCTTTATTATTTGGAATAAGTTTATTTTTAGTAAGAACCAATCCAGCTAAAGACAAATTGTTGCCACTTGCAGCAACTATATTTGCACTAACTGGAAGTATTTCACTAATTGGAATTGCTGACATTTATTACTCCTCGGATTTAAAATCAACATCAATGTTGTGTAATTTGAAACCAGATAGTTCATTTGCACTATCTTGGTTATACTCAGTATCACTGTAATAAGACAAGGTAAACGTAATTACATACCTTGGTAAATAGTTTTCACTATCAAAAGTATCAGTTAAATTTTGTATTTGCTGGACCTGTAACACCCCAACATTAAATCTTTCTTGTAAGTAGTTACTAGCCAAATCAGACCATAACAATGCTTGTAATTTAGCTGCATCAACAGATGCACTCTCACCATACACATCAGCTTGTATATCTGCACCTAGCAACTGTGATATTGTTTTTATTTGCTTAACTGGATCATATTTATTTAATGGAGTACCCAAAGCTTTAGTATTTGTGATTGCGGCCACAATGTATTTATTTGGATATTTAACTTCATTTTGATAACCACGATATACTTTGTAGTCACTAAAGAAATGATTTAACAGTGCGCAAGCTATTTCATCAGGTGCTCGTGTCATTAACTCTAACTCCTATAACCTGACACCAAGTTTCAAAGTCTTCAACTATTGAAACAATTTTGTATTTGATGCCACCGCTCAATATGAAATCACCACCAGTAACATTTCGTAGTGGTGGTGACGGCACATGATAATTTATCCACATATTCCAGTATTCAGATGTGGACTCAATATTATTTATATGCTGTAAGTCAGTAGGTTTAGATTTTTGCTTAGTTAACTCTATTGGTATTGGTGCATGATAGTTATTCACATTGTTACCAAATTCATCTAACGTATCGCTGTCATATAGGTGTAGTTCAGCGGCAACCTTTGGTACAAATTCACCTAGGGCATCAACAGCAAATAAGTTTAAATTCATTTATGACTTACCTTATGTTTTACTGATTTTTGCAATATACTTGATCCTTTACCTTTTAATGGTTTATCAAATCCTTTTTGTTGGATTGTAAAGCCATGATTCTTAGGTTCAGTTACATCAGCAATTGCTTTCTTAACATCGTCACTCATAACAGCACCAACTGACTCTAAAGATTTGACCATATCATAATCAAATTGAATTAATGCTTTTTGAAATAACTCAATGTAGTGTTTACGATTATCTTCGAGTGTTTTTTTAAAAAATGGACGTGCTGGTATGTGTAATGATTTTGTATCATTGCGCAAATGAAACCCAATAGCATGTAGAAACTTACGCTGTTTATCAGTTATGTGGATATCAGGAATACCATTTTCACCAGTACCATATTCCATTAGTTTAGCTATATATGCAACCTCAACGGCTTCTCCCGCGCTAACTTGTTCACCATTGATGTTATAGCTTCTCTGAGGATATTTATCACCCTCAAAAAACCCAACATCAACATCACCATTTAGCTCTCGTATTTTCTTGAGAAATGCTGCAAGCTTGTCTCCACCGCTCACACTAGCCATAATATGTCATGCCTGGAGTACGATAAATTACTTTAGCACAACGATAACCATAACTAGTCATACGCCACCATGTTTGATTAATATCACCAACAGGTACAGCATAACTAACACTTACACTACCTTGAGAAGCAGAGGCTACCGTTCCAGTAGCCTTTGTTTTCTGTAAAGTACATAAGTGAGCCAGTACCAAATAAGCGTAGTGATTTACTTTTTCTTGAGTTTTCAATAGTGCAAATAAAGAAACCCCAACTATTGGCACTTCTTCATATAAAAATTGAATTTGTGCGTCAGTCAGGGTCTCAAACTCGAGAGGAAAAGTTTCACGAAACTTTTTTACGTCGACTGTTGGGCTTGGTCTCATTTTTTAGTTCCTCATCTATTTCATCACTAGTTTTAGGTCTATCAGGTTGTTCCTGATACTCATCATTTGAATCTTGCAAATGATCTTTAGCACTAGCACGATCAGACTCAGCCCATAAGACACCATTTTTAATAAGCTCTGGGCGTGTT
>RXKI01000088.1 GCA_003962895.1 Neisseriaceae bacterium | reverse complement strand
CATAAAATATTGATTGTCGCACCATCATGGGTTGGCGATATGGTCATGAGCCAAACATTATTGAAGCAACTAAAAGCTAAATATAATGATGATGTGATAATTGATGTTTTAGTTAATGATTGGGCGAAAGACGTTGCTAAACGCATGCCTGAAGTTAATGATGTTTTAATTAATCCATTTAAGCATGGCGAATTTGGTTTAATTAAACGAATTAAACTAGGGCGAGAGTTAAGAAAAAGAAATTATACTCAATCTTTTGTATTACCTAATTCCCTTAAGTCTGCTTTTGTGACATTTTTTGCACGCATACCAAAACGTACTGGTTTTATTGGTGAAATGCGTTATGGTTTATTAAATGATTATTATAAGTTAGATAAACTAGCATTACCATTAATGATTGATCGTTTTTGTGCTTTAGCTAATGATGGTAATAAACCTAGTGAGATAGAGTATCCGCATTTTCAGATAAACCATGATCGTCAAAAAGTTATTTGTCAAGAATTAAATTTAGACACATCTAAGCCGATTGTATGCCTATGTCCTGCAGCGGAATATGGTCAGGCAAAACGTTGGCCCGTAAGTTATTTTGCTAATTTGGCTGATAGATTGCAAAGTTCAGGGTATCAAGTTTGGTTGATGGGTTCTAACAAGGATACAGAGATTACCAATGGCATAGTTAATTACGTTAAAGAAAAACATTCGTTGGTTGATTTAGCTGGTAAAACTAATTTAGTTGATGTAATTGATTTGTTAGCTTTAGCAAAATGTATCGTAAGTAATGATTCAGGTTTAATGCATGTTGCATGTGCGGTTAATGTGCCGGTTGTTGCAATCTATGGCTCATCTTCTCCAAATTTTACACCACCATTAAATAAAAACGCAGTGATTTTAAAAACAGATATAGAGTGCTCGCCATGCTTTGAGCGTACTTGTAAATTTGGGCACTATAAATGTTTAACACAAATATCTGTTGAAGATGTTTTTGTTGCTGTAACTAATTTTAATTAATCAAGAGAGCATAAAATTGACAAAGCTTGATTATGTGATTTATAAGATTACATTTCCAAATGGTAAGATATATATTGGTAAAGATATTGGTGGTGATGGGCATTCAATGAGTTATTTTGGTTCTTGGAACAATGAAACTGTAGAGGATGACTTTACAAAGGACCAATTAAAGAATTTTTCAATACATAAAGAAATTTTATTTGAATCAAAAGATAAGAGTGAAGTTTCAGCTATGGAAGGTAAATTTATAATTCAATATAAATCAAATAATCCTGACATAGGGTATAATCAAACACATAGACCTAGAAATAAGTAAAGAACATCTTAATAAATTTTTATGAATACGAGGCGTATTTGAATGTTACGTAAAATAATTAAAACCTTAATTCCAAGTAAAGGTGATATTTTCTTTAATCTATTTGTTGATGCGGCAAAGAATGTTCATGCTTCAGCAAATATTTTAGCGATGATTATTAATTCAAATGATAATAGTGAAGAAGCTCAATTATCGACTAATCTACGCTCTAAAAAGCAACGAGCAATTGAGATTGAAAAACAAGTTGTACAAGAGTTAACTAAACAGTTTATTACGCCAATTGATCGCGGGGACATCAAAGAGTTATCGAGTCTATTACTGAAACTCACTAAACGTATTGCCAAAATTAATCAAAAATTAAAAGTGTATTCAATCGATACTAAAGTAGATGATTGTTTAATAAAAAGCGCGAATACATTACAGAATATTACTAAAGTATTGGTTGATATAATGGTTGCGCTAAAAAGTGGTAATTATGATTCAATTGCACGCGGAGATCAAAAAACAGATGAGTTTGATGATAGTGCTATCGATGATTTGCGCCATGCAATGAACGAAATTAGCGGTGGTTCATATGACACTATCACTATCTTAAAGCTAAAAGAAATTTATAAAAGCATAGAAAACGCCATTGATACTAGCGTAAATATTGCCGATTTGGTTGTACAAATATCAGTTAAGGATATGTAATGACAAGCGTATTGCTAGTTCTAATTATCGCTATTGCTTTGTTTTTTGTTTTTATTAATGGTTTTCATGATACCGCCAATGTAGTTGCGACAACAATTTCTACTCGTGCGTTATCTCCGTATCAAGCAATTATTATTGCTGCCATATTTAATTTTATAGGTGCGTTCTTTGGGACTGGAGTTGCGACAACTATATCCAAAGGTTTGCTTGATGCATCTCTCGTTACCCATACAGTCTTACTGTCAGCGTTAATTGCTGCAATTATTTGGAATTTGCTTACTTGGTATTTTGGCATTCCATCTAGTTCATCACATGCTTTAATCGGTGCTTTAGCTGGTGCTGGTATTGCAACAGGTGGTGCGCATGCGGTTAATTACCATACTTTAGTACAAAAAGTAATTGTGCCAATGGTTTTATCACCTTTGCTCGCATTTTTTCTAGCGTTATCAATTATGATTATTGGCATAATATTTCTCCAGAAAAATAATTCCAAGCCTCGTAAAACAAATAACTTTATTCGTGAATTACAGGTTTTATCTACAAGCCTATTATCATTTAGCCATGGCTCAAATGATGCACAAAAGAATATGTCAATCATTGTGATGGCATTATTTAGTTTTGGCTTATTGCCAAGTGTCACAATTATCCCAACTTGGGTAACTGTTGTTTGCGGTTTAGCATTAGCTCTAGGTACGGTTTCTGGTGGGATGAAAATCATTAAAACACTAAGTACGCGTGTTGCTAAGCTGCGTCCAGTAAATGGGTTTTCTGCTGAATTAAGTTCTGGCTTATTAATTATCGGTGCTTCACATATGGGATTACCTGTTAGTACAACTCAAGCGGTTTCTGGTTCGATTATGGGGGCTGGATATATGGGAAGTTCTGGAGTGAATTGGCTAGTTGTAAGACAAATGGTAGTTGCATGGTCATTGACTTTACCAAGTTGTATTTTGGTTGGTGCGTTAGTTTATAAGGCGTTACACCCAATACTTGGTTAGTCGGTTTTTATTGGTTAAATGTGATAAAATATAGGTGATTTTAAATTGCCAAGTAGATTTATAAAAGGATAGCAATGTCAAACGAACAGACGTTAATTAATTCTTTTGCCAAAGATGTTATAAACGTTAACATCGAAGAGGAAATGAAAAACTCATACATTGAATATGCTATGAGTGTAATCGTTGGTCGTGCATTACCTGATGTGCGCGATGGTTTAAAGCCAGTACATAGGCGTGTGCTTTATGCGATGCATGAAGTTTCAAATGATTATAATAAACCATATAAAAAATCGGCACGTATTGTCGGGGATGTGATGGGTAAATACCATCCACATGGTGATATAGCTATTTATGATACGATCGTTCGTATGGCGCAAAATTTCTCATTACGCTATATGTTTGTAGATGGTCAGGGTAACTTTGGTTCAGTTGATGGTGACTCACCAGCTGCTATGCGTTATACTGAGATTCGCATGTCAAAAATTGCGCATGAGATGCTTGCTGATATTGATAAAGAAACAGTTAATTTTGGACCAAACTATGATGGATCTGAGCATGAGCCATTAGTTCTTCCTGCTCGTATTCCAAATTTATTAGTTAATGGTACAACTGGTATTGCTGTTGGTATGGCAACTAATATGCCGCCACACAATTTAAGCGAAGTTATTGATGGTTGTTTGACGCTACTTAATAATCCAGAATTGACAATTGATGAATTAATTGAAATTATACCTGCACCTGATTTCCCAACAGCTGGAATTATCTTTGGTATTAAAGATATTCATCAAGGATATAGAACTGGTCGTGGGCGCGTTATTATGCGTGCGCGTACGCACTTTGAAGATTTTGCTAAAGATCGTCAAGCAATTATTATTGATGAATTACCGTACCAAGTAAATAAAGCTAAATTATGTGAGCGTATTGGTGAATTAGTTAAAGATAAATTAATTGAAGGTATAACTGAGATTCGTGATGAGTCTGATAAGTCAGGTATGCGTGTTGTGATTGAGTTACGTCGTAATGAAAATGCGAATGTAATTTTAAATCTATTATACAAAATGACACAGATGCAAGATAGCTTCGGGATTAATATGGTTGCACTTGTAAATGGTCAGCCAAGATTATTAAATCTTAAGTCTATTTTAGAAGAATTTATTTACCATCGTCGTGAAGTTGTTACACGTCGTACGTTATTTGAATTGAAAAAAGCTAAAGAGCGCGGTCATACATTAGAAGGTCTTGCTGTTGCATTAGCTAACGTTGATGAAATGATTGAAATTATCAAATCATCAATGACGCGTCAAGAAGCTAAAACGCGCTTAATGGAACGTGGCTGGGAATCATCACTTGTTGTATCGATGATGGAGCGAGTTGATGTTAAAGAAGTTCGCCCTGATTGGTTAGACGCTCAATTTGGTTTACATGGCAAAATTTATCATTTATCTGATGTTCAAGCTCAAGCTATTCTTGAAATGCAGTTACAACGTTTAACTGGGTTAGAGCAAGAGAAAATTACTAAAGAATATCAAGAAATTTTAGATTTAATTATTGATTTAGTTAATATCTTAAATACTCCTGAGCGTGTAAATAAAATTATTGCTGAAGAATTAACTTCAATTAAAGACCAATTTGGTGATAAACGTCGTTCTGAAATTGAATATGATTCTGCTGATATTGATATGGAAGATTTAATCAAGCCTCGTGATA
>RXKI01000139.1 GCA_003962895.1 Neisseriaceae bacterium | reverse complement strand
TTTCTGATTTTTTCAAAGTGATTAATTTTTGAATTTTGCTGTCAATTCGGTTTACTTTCCATAATTGAGCAATCAGTTTGCTTAAATTATTTTCTTCCGAAGGAACAATTGTAACTGGCTTACCCACTTCGAAAGCGGTTGCAGTAGTAACAATCTTTTTAGCGAATTTAATCGGAATACGAACTGCTTTAACTAATTTAGTATTATTACCAGTTCCAACGTTTTTATCTTTTTGAACTTTTCCAACTTGCATATCGCGAATTGTTCGGTCATTTTGGTAGAATTCCTTTTGATAGTTATCAATATTTTCTCTACTCTTTGTTTTTGCCCTGATTGTCTCAACAACTTTTTCAGGCTCAGTTTTTAGTCTGTCTAATAAATTTTCCATGATTTAATAATTAATTGATTTTGCCACTTCATCAGGCGTTACGAATATTTGTGTTTTGGAGTTATGCGCAATGTGGCCATATCGAACACCATCCCAAAAGTGGTTGAAATTATCGATAGGTTGATTTACAGCAATTCCACCGATTTCTTTCATTCGATAGTTTTGCTGTTCTTTTAATACTTTTTGGTACAGATGATTTTTAACAATATGTATTTTCTTTGTTTTCATCGAGTTAAGCCAATGCATAACCGACTTTGTTTTGCTGATTTTTCGTGCTCTAAAGCCATTATCAACCAATCCTTTTACCATTTCAACTGTTCCTTTGTTTTCTCCCGTGTATTTATCGGCAGAATCACAAACAACCAAGTCGCCATCTTCGGCATATTTATCTGAATTCTTTTTAATTCCTAAACTATCAAATAAACTACAAAGGTCTTTTACATTTTCAATCGGCTCATAACACAAAGGTTCAGCCCAAATATTATATTCATCTTCTGCATATTTAACAGTCGCATTCGGGTCTGTTGTAAATCCAAAGTCATTTGTATAAATAACAGCTTTATCATCTGGAAATTGGTCAATCCATTCAACGTATGGAAAAATAACACCTTTCATTGCTCCACGTAAACCAAGTCCGTAAACCTTCCAATTGAACTCATCAGCAGTTCCGTTTTGAATATTTGTTGGATGTGGTGGTGGTTGATTTGTTGATGTTACAGCTTCAATCTTTTTACTGATTTTATTGTAACACATTATCACAGAATTTTTAACAATGTATGATCCTGGCTTCCATGGTTCCCAACTTAAAATTTTATTTCTTTCTTGAATAGAAATATGCTTATTATCCTTGTATGTAGTTCGAAGAAAGGCAACGTCTGGACGTGGTAATACTTTATCAAAAAACCAGTGATCAGTAACCGACGGGTTATAATCTGCCCACCAAAACTTACGACAACGCAATTCTACTTGGTCAAATACGGTTTGCTTAATAAACATTATCTCATTAAAAAAAGCATAGTCACAACCTCCACCATGCTTTCCGTCTCCAAGGAAGAAAATTTTACTCTTTCCTATCTTGAAAGACTTTACCTCATCGTTATTGTGAAATTTATTTGGCAGTCCGTAATCATCAAGCCTACGTTTGAAATCATCGTAAAGAGTAGTTTTAAATTCGTTATAGGTTTCACGATAGATATTGATTGTACAGCCTTTAGGCTCATAGTAAAGGCAAAGCCAAATGATTATATCTACACCGGACCATGTTTTTCCTGAACGCGACGAACCTTCAAGAGCAGCACCGCGATAACCAGACACCAACACATCGTCTCCTTTTGTATCTTTTTCATACTTCTGCTGAGTGATTGACTCAAATAAGAGCTTGTAATTTGGATTGGTATCTTCATCGATTTTGGTTAGCTTTTTGCGTGAAATGTCAATCCCTTTTTCTTTCAAGAGAGTTTCAAGTTCCAACATTTCAGCATCTGTAAGCATTTATTTTTGGTTTCTAATTTTTAAACTATGTTCTAAATCTCCAATAACAAAAGTGTGGTCATCTGTAACTCCTAAATGTTTTTGAATAAAATTAGCAACACAATTAGCTGTTTTAAATGTTTCTTGTCTTGCTATAAAAATTAATCGATTCATTTCATGTAACTCTTTTGGACTTACTTTTTCATGTAAAAAAACCATATTAAACCCGCCGTGTATTCCTGTTTTTATTTCAGCTTTATACTTACTATAACTCGGGCACTGTTCATTTCCTGTAAGAAAAGAACCTAAAACAATTTCAACTGCAAATAATCGCATTACATAATCGCAAAAAACTCTATTGCTTGAGCTATTTTTTATAAATCCAAACTTCATTTTAAATGAATAAATGTTCCTTTTTTGAAACGATGTTAGCGTCTTTCAATAACACCGTGAAGTTGTATGCAGAAGCTCTCGATATGTGCAATTTTTCGGCACGCTCAATAAGCTCCTCTGAACTGAAAATAAACATCGAGCAAACTATATCAATTAAATTTCTGCGCTCTAAAGTGTTTCTTAATCTTTTAGCTTTGATATAAGCGTTTATTTTATCTCTGCGGTCTGAATGGTTAGCAACCATATTTTCTTTTGAATCTAATGAATCCAAAACAGCCAAACCAATAAGAGTTGGGTCGTTTGTTGGCTTGCCTTGAACAAAAACTTTATTATTTGATATTGTTATCATTCTCGATGATTTCTTTAATTAGTTTAAATTCAGTAATTGAAGTCATGTACTGCGCTACATAATCAAGACCTAATCTTTTTGCTTGCTCGTAATCGTGGTAAATATTCTTGTAGTTTTTGATAACTAATTTCTGCTTGAATTTATCAGTTCCAGAAAGCGATTTGAAGTGCTCGGTATTTTCAATAGCCGTAATGAAGTTTGTAATGTTTATTGACATAATGATTTTTAAATTATGAAACACGAAAAGCAATTCACCAATCTGTTTTTTATAAGCCACGCATTGCTAACGCTACACGATCAGATTTGCATCAATCTATTTTCTCGGCTCTTAACAATGGGAAGATTAAGAACCAATACGTTACCCTATAACCTAATGCAGCGGAATGATTTAACGGGGAATAAAAAATTACTTCAAAAAACCCCGATAGGTTACGCTTGGTCATTTATGCCTTAGTGATGGGTAAACTAAAGGGTATGACCTTGAATTGCTTTTCAATATTTCAATTAACAACTAAATTTTGTGGGCGAGGAGGGATTTGAACCCTCAAAAAGCCATATCCTAAATATGGTGCGTCTGCCATTCCGCCACTCGCCTAAGTTGCTAGTCTTTCCTAGCTGTCAAGCGAGCCCGTCCCACGCTGTGCTTACTTAGTTTGTGGATGTGTCGGACTCGAACCGACGACCCTTATTACTGCTTTCGTTCATCAAACTACGGACTGCGCATATCCTAACAGCTTTTCTTTGGCTCTAACCTACTGAGCTAACATCCTAAACCAATTTGTTGAACAAAAAGGATTTATTTTTTGATACCTCGTCTTAAACGATTTACCTTGTTTTTAATCTTTTGACTTCTACTCGGGAAATAAATCGGTGAGTATGATGGACCAAAATAAACATGACCTGTTGGTCTTGAATATGATTTTGAAGCTTCTTCTTCAATTACATTTTGATTTTTTACTTGGTTCATGCTTTGCGAAGCAGTTCTTGCTTGAGTGCTTGCTCCAAAAAGCGCAGCAGCTAAAGAAGTAATGATTGATTTTTTCATAATTTGTACTTTTTTCGTTGCATCAAAAATAATATATTTTATTACATAATAATATATTTTATTACTTTTTATTTAAAAAAAATCTAAACATTGAGTTTAGAAGCCTTTTCGAGTAACGCGTCAAGTCTTTTTTGCTTCTCTTCTGTAAACTCAAAAGAATCAGGAAACAAAGGGTTTTCTTTGTCGCCACGCAACACACTTACTTTTGGAATATAAAGCCCTTCAAGCTTTGTAATTTCCTTTTTTATTGAATTTATAACAGACATTCCTTGCGGTGTGCCTTTGTAGCTTTCTTTCATGTTTCGAATGTCTTGCTTTAGTTCAGCAATTCGCATGATACGCTTTTGCTCAATGGTTGCTTCTTCGTCTTTTTGCCATTCGGTATAGGCTTTTTTAAGTAGTTCCTTTGCTTGGCGACGGCTGATATAGTTTCCGTATTTGTTTTGAAATTGGTTACAAATGTTTTTAAGAATCAAATAATCGGGCACACCGTTAATTATCCACCCTTGAATTGTGAATACACGTCTTTCTGTTTCTTCTTTTGAAGATCTAGCACCAGCCATATTAGTTTTCGTTTGGATACATTCGTTTTATTACTTCAATATGTCGCGATAAGTCGGAAATACTTTGTCTTAGCTTTATAGCTTCACGCTCACGCATACGACGAATTTCGGAATCATTCTCGGTTAATGAAGAAGTATTTTCGTAAGCCTTTAATGCATCTTCATTAATCTTTTTTTCGCCCTCTAAATAGGCTATGATTGTGTTTTTCATTTCGATAAGCATTTGATAGTTACTTTGCGCCATTTTGAAAAAAGAATTGGTTATAATGGCGTAAAAATAACCAATTCTTATGTTAATTTCATTCTAAATTACTTCTGGAGTGTCTTCGAGCTCACCAAGATTTAATTCGGGATAGTTCTCTTTGATTTTCTTCTTGTCGCCATTTGGCAACCATTCTTTGAAGTCTTCTTGTTGGATAAATTGAAGTTC
>RXKI01000115.1 GCA_003962895.1 Neisseriaceae bacterium | reverse complement strand
ATCCATCTGCATATGTGCTATCTTTAGTGACTAGCTTCATTGCATCTTCCCATCCATTTTGGTAGTCGCCTTTATCGTTTGGACCACCTTTTCGGATCAAAGCATCTTTATATCCGTTTTCATAAGTTGGTCTTCTATCCAACTCAGTTACCTCATCTTTGAGAATTCTATTTTCTGCCTTTGTAATCACATTATCAAGAGACAAAACTTGATTCAATCTTGATACATGATAAGTTTCGTAACCTAGAATAAAAACTAAGCCTAAAAGAGGCACAATAAAATACAAATTCAAATTATTCTTTTTTTCTTGACTCTTAACCGAGTCAGAGCCAGAGATTGAGATTGAAGAAAAATCAGAATTACCAGAAGAAGCTGAAATTGGATGTTTTTCTACTGCTTGCATTTTTTTGTCCTTACTTGAAAGTCGAATGACGGAATGATTCTACTTCGAGTGGATCAAAAGTAAAGTGTTAAGCTCCTTCTCCTCGTTTTTTTGTTTGCAAGTAAAAAACATAAGAAGTTTTTGTATTCCCAAATTGAGACGCACTTGGAGATTGCGTTTCTCTGTAACTTACGGAAAGTTTTGTCTGCGGACTTTCAAAATTTAAAAATTCTTTCAATCTAGCCAAAACAGATTGAATAAATTGAGGACTTCCTGTAATGCGAATTCCATCTTCTCCATAAGTCGAACCTTTGTGGTTATATTCAATTGGTTTCATCAAAATTGGAGAATCTGATCTTAGTTTTTTCCAAAATTCTAATATTTCTGGCTTCGTAGCCTTCCAAAAATCTTTTTCGCTTTTTGTTTGTATAGGATTTAATGCTTGGTCTGGATTAGACTGCATCTGCCTATCAGCAACAAATTCGTGGAATTTTTTCATATGTTTATATATGTTTCGGATTATAATATTTGTAAATGGAAAAACTAAAGATATATTTGTGTGGACATGATAATTTGGTTAGAAGATATCCAAATTATCCTCATTTTCAATATGTCAATTTAGATAAATTAAATATAGGTAAATATCAATTAAATCAATTGTCTGAGTCTAGGATTTTTTTATCTGATTTAGATTTAAGTTGTGAATATATTGGATTTTTAAGCCTAAATTACAACATAAAATTTACTTCCCCAAATCTTCCTGCCACTAAAAAAGAAGGACAGCCAGTTCTTCCAATGTTTAAGCATCTTCATAAGATAGAGTTGAAAAAAGATATTCTTCATTGCTGTGTTATATCTCAACCAGTATGCAAAGAATGGTTTAAAGACTATTTCCCAGGAATACTCCCTTATTTAAATGATATAGAGAATTTTTCAAAACTTAGCTTGAATTCTTTTCCTTCTATACTTTCTAATTCTTTTGTATGTCATGTTGAAGTTTTTAAAGAATTTTTATCTGTATGGAGACCTATTTTTGATTATGCTTGGGAAAATTACAATTTAAATGATCTAGCAGACAGAATAAAAGGACATGCAGATAGGAGAAGAGCCGCTGGATACCTTTTTGAAGCGATTTCTGTTCTAGCATGGACAGAAACTATAAAAAGAAAAAATCTTTCTGTTAAGTTTTTTGATGTTCCTAAAAAGAAATTTAAAAGGATTTTAATTTAATCCTTCTTTTAAATCTTCTACAAATCCCCAATTTTTATTTTTATTTACAACATATTCGTCTAAAACAGATAATTTGTAAAGTCTATCTTCTGACCATTTTTTAGACTCTTCTATATTCTTCATTTCAAAGTTTTTTACTCTTTCTTCATTGCTATGATTTATGACTCTGTTCCATTTAACATCTCCATAAATAGCTTTTAAATTATTGAATTTTTCAATTCTATATCTTAAACTGACATCATCCCAACCCCACCCTAAATGTTGAGCTTCGTCGTATCCATTTACAGAATAAAAATGTTTTTTTAGAGAAGCTATTTTGCCACAACACCCATGATTACAGTTTACATCTAAACTTGTTGATCCAAAAATAATGTTTGGTTCTTGAAAAAGTTCGTTTAAATACTCGCAAAAATCCTTCATGATAAAATTATCTGCATCAAGATTACAGATAATATCCCCTGTTGCTTGTCTGTATGCTATATTTTTAGCATGAGTAGCACTAAATTTTTGAGGGATAAGAGTTCTAAAATACCTTACTGTCCCTTTTTTTATCTCTTCTTTTAATTTATCTTTAACCCAATAATGCAAAGCATCTTTGCTATTATAATTTAATATGATAAATTCTTTGTTTTTAAATGATGAAGAATTAAATAGATTTATAGGCAATGTTTGCTCTAAATGATAAAGCCTTCCCATACATGTTGTGCAAAATGATATTTTCATAATTCAAAAAAAATAAGTGTCTTCTATTAAGTTAGAAAACACTTTGCAGTTTATTCAACTTTTTGCCGATTCTTTGAAAAATTTTGCCTACCGCTTAACTTACCTTCGGGATCGGATCGAACATTCCTTTGTTCGAAGAAAATTATTCTTCTTTCTTGACAAATCCATTGTCTTTATCTTTCCTACATTCCTACATTCATACATTTATTCAAATATATATATTGATATTGAATTTAATTAAAATATTCAACTTTTGTTTATTCGCAATTTTTTAATAGCACAGACAGGACTCGAACCTGCAAAACTCATATTTTGAGTATGAGATGTCTTTCCAGTTGCATCACTGTGCCGCAAACTATTCAAAATCAAAACTTGTATCAAATCTTTTTACTACTTTAAAATCTTCATCGTCATCCTCGATTAAATAAATAGAATTAGGAGGAGATAAAAAATAAGAATAGATTTCATAGTTTTCTATATATCCATGATTTTTAAATGAAAAATCTTCTTTTTCTTCGTTTTTTTTCATCCATCATCAAAATGCCACACCAACAAGCATCACCAAACAAATATCTAACAGGATCGGGAATATAATCTTCATCTATTTTTCTAACTTTTTTCTTAGGAAGATTTAATTGTTCAAAAAGATTAAAATTTTTTGTTTCATATTTTATTTTTTCTATTTGTAAATTTGGGTCTTTATTTGCTTCTTTAACTATTTCTGAAATTTTCTGTCCTACTATACGTCTGAGTTCGCCTTCTAAATTATTCATTTTTTTCCTTTAGTTAGATTTTAATCTATTGTAAAGGAATAACATGAATAATCAAATTTTTAATTATTTTTCTTACCGCCCTATCGCTTACCCCTAGTCGTTTGCCAACTTTTGTAAATGAATTTTCTTCAACCATTTTTTTTAAAATTTCATTGTCTGGCCATTTTATTTTAGTCTTTCCAACTCGTCCTAATTTTGAACAAGAACAACATTTTGTTGATTTTTTGTTGATTTTTTTGTTGCATTGAATGCAATTTTTTTGTTTTTTTATTATTTCTTTTTTATGAATTTGACTATGGCAATTAGGGCAGACAAACTCTAAATTTTCTGGCAAATCATTTAACCAATTTCCATCTTTATGATGAATTTCAAGAGTCAAAATTTCTTTATTCCAAATTTCTTTTTGTTCACAAATATAGCATTGGTATTTTCTTCCTGATTCTTTTAAAGCTCTTCTTAACACAATTCCTGTTTGTCTTCTATCTTTATCTTTCCTGAAAATCAAAACTTCTTCTGGTCTTTTTTTTAAAGGACTTGATTTCCCTTTGCCTGACGCTTGTCCTAAAAAATGAGATGTGTCTATCCCAAATTTTTTTATAGCTAATTTTAAGTTAGAGTGATTTCCTCCACTTATTTTAATATTTAGTTGTCTCAAGACATCACTTAAATTTATGTTTTTAGATACTAATTCTTCTAGCTCTTTTTTATCATATTTTGTTTTCATAATTTAAAAGAGTAAACCTTTGAATTTTTTACTTACTGTGTTTGCTTTTTTTAATGTCCAAGACAGGACTCGAACCTGCACGCCTTGCGGCATATCGGCCTAAACGATACGTGTCTACCAATTTCACCACTTGGACAAAATAGCCTTGAGAGGACTTGAACCTCTAGACATCTGAATTTGAACCAGACCGCTTTGCCAGATTGCGTACAAGGCTGTTTTCAAAAAAATGGAACTATAAGATATAGATGTGGGTTTGGGTATGTTAGTAGCACAAGGGGGACTCGAACCCACCAAAAACCTCGATTTTAAGTCCAGGATGTCTGCCAGTTGCATCATTGTGCCATGTTTAATTCTTTTTTTTCAAATAGTGTCATTCGGATTCGAACCGAAACATTCCACGTTCTTAGCGTGGCGACTCCTGCCAGTTGGTCTATGACACTGTAAAACGCAACAAAGTGGCTGGTGTCGGTTTTGATCCGACCTCTACACGTCTTCGGCGTGTCGCTTTCACCAGATTAGCTTACCAGCCAGACAATGGATTGTGAAGGAATCGAACCTTTTCGGCATCCACACCACTACTTTTTTGCCATCCGATTTACAGTCGGACGTGGCGAACACAATCCAATTAGCGGAAATGACAGGCGACGACCCTGTAAGGCATTTTACTGCCTTAGCTGTTTAGCAAACAGCTTCCTAAACCACTTCGGTTCATTTCCAAGTTAAAGAAAAGATGGGCGACGACCCCACAACGGGTTTTTAATCCGCACCTGTTTTCCAAACAAGTTCCTAAGCCACTTCGGTTCTTTTCTGTGTTTGAACTTTATTTTTTTAAAGCGGAAGTAACAGGAATCTAACCTGTGAGGCTTTTACACCCAGCCGTTTTCAAGACGGTTTCCTCGGACAACCGGACTACTTCCATTTTTTTGTTTTTTTATTTTTTCAAAGAGCGATTGTACTACCTAGTAATACAAAAAGAAAAACCCTCGATAGTTTTGAGGCTATCGAGGGTTTTGACCCACATTCGTTTTTACGAATAGCCTCAGTCGCTTCCTGATAAGAGGAGCGAGGATGAAAAGCTATAATAAAAACTGTTGTTTCTCA
>RXKI01000071.1:5629-25207 GCA_003962895.1 Neisseriaceae bacterium | reverse complement strand
TCCAAAACCAATGTTGTTAAAAGTAGGTCCAGGTCCGAAAATAATTTCTGGATTTACATAAGGAGCAGGTCCAAAACTAATTTCTGGTGTAACATAAGGAGCAGGTCCGAATGAAATAAAAGTAGGAATTATAGGAGCAGGTCCAAAAATAATTTCTGGTGTAATAAACGGTGCTGGTCCAAAACTAATTAAAGTTGGAATAAATGGAATTGGACCAAATTCAATTAATGACGGAATCACTGGAGGATCAACAAACACAATCACAGAGGGAATCTCTGGGGGATCAACAAATATGATGATCGATGGAATTTCTGGAGGATCAATAAACACGATCACAGAGGGAATCTCTGGTATATTTTCAAACACAATTATCGAAGGAATATTGATGTCTGGGAATATAATTGAAGGAATATTGATTCCAGGGAAAGGAGCTACCTCTAAGCAAGGGAATACAATAGGAGGTGGCTGAACTATAGTTGATGGAGTTGGTATAGTTGGTATATTGAAAGAAGGAAAGTTTGGTATAGTTGGAATTGGAATTTCAAAAGGTGTAGTCGTTGGATTATTTTGTGGCTCTGTTGCTATTTTTCTAGTTGTTGGAGTTTGGATCATCGAACATTTTGAATTTGTCACTGTAACAACAGGATCGATAATTGAATTTATTGCATATCTGTGAGTTCCTTTTGTCGCTGTATTAGTGAACTCTCCGTCTCCAAAGTCTAATTTAAAACTAGAGAAACTTCCATCAATAATAATTTCGTACTGAGCTAAGATTCCAGTTGCTGGATTGTCTTCTACTATATAAAAACTAAAAGAAATATCTGGGCATGTAAAATCATCAAAAATAACAGGAAGTGCTTGTAGATGTCTAATTCTCCAATCTAAAGTTTTTTGATCTTCTGAAAAATTTTCTCCTACAAAATTCTCTATTTGTAAAATCGCATCAACAATCTGATTGTGGTGTTCTGCAATGACAAATCCACGTACTTCCGAACCAGATTTGTTATGTTTTGTATGAGTTCCACCAATGTTTCTAGAACATCTTTTTAATTTGTTTATTTTGCCGTATTCGTTCTTTTCTACAGCATCGTAATAGAATAATTCTCCTTCTATGTTTGCAAATCCATTCTCTGCCCAGATTTCATTTTTATCTTGGTCGACTGGTTTGATGGAAATTTCATCAGCCCAAGGATTATTAGCTTCTGTGGTTAATGTCTCAGAAGTGTTGAAAACAAGGTATAGAGTTCTATCGCTATCATAATTTTTAGGATATGCTGGCTTTAGAGGAAAAAATGTTGACAATTTTAAGTCCTTTTTAATTAGAAAATATTCATCTGCCACTGTTCTCCAGATGGGCGAGATGATATTTTACTGAATGTAGTATCTATCTCATTAAACTTAATAAAACAGTTTTCACTATAGTCAAAACTTAAATAAGCTGTTTTATCCCCGTCAGAAGTAGCTAATAAAGTTTGATCGTTGTCGTCGAATCCTAAAACACTCGTATCTTGCAATAATCTATAAGAAGATGAATTTATCCCTGGACCTCCCGTAGCCCAAGTAGCAGCATTTGTAGAATAAGCCGAGACAGAACCTGAATTGTTAAAGAAATAAAGTCCTTGACTTAAAGCTACTAATTGCCCTTCTGTCTTTGCAATTCCAGCCATATCAGGTAGCTTTTTTATGTCGTTAAATAAATTTGTACCAGTTCCTACTGTTTTATAGAAAGATTTTATTCTAAAAAATGTACCAGTTCCTTCGTTTCTTAAAAAATATCCAGTATCATTTAGCCAAGCTGATCTATAAACGCTCATGTGTCCTTGATTTGGCTTCCCGTAATCGGAGCTTAAATTGTCTTCAACGTAAGTAACTTCGTTTGATTTGAGTTCGTCTGCTCCGTTTTTATAGTTTGAATCTGAAAAGTTGGTATAAGAGTTTGTCAAAGATGCTAAATCAAAAGTGTCTTTTGTTTGATTTGTAGGAGATTGGAAAGCAGTCGCAACAGAAGTTTTTCCTCCTAAGATGAAATAAATATCTTGCGTTGAAGCAAAAGAAACCCAATTCCAAGGTCTGCTGACAATTGGATTATTTGATATATTGTTAGTTCTTTCTGTATACGTGTCGTAAAATCCATTGTATTCTGAAAACCTTACGTGTTCATCACTTGCTGGGTCTAAACTTGATCTTCCACTTGCCCAATAAAGGAGACCTGTGCCCCCCGTGCCAGAAAAGTTTGACCCACGAGATGCAAAGCCATTATTTCTATTAAACTCCCTCTTTTGCTGTTCTTCATTAAGTTCTCCTGTCAAAAAAGAATCATCTTTGTTCAATGTCAACAAAGAAGTTCCTTTAGTTTTGAAGGTTTCGCTTATCAGCCCAAATTCAGACGAATTTACTTGAGTTTGAGCATTGTTATATGTCCAAATCCAAAGATTAATGTCTTCTACTATATCAAATGCATTTGGATAATTAGTTATTCTGTAAGAGCCGTATCTTGTATCTGTTCTTAATATCAAATCGTAAGTTCCACCAATACTAAAAGAAGCTCTTGTTGCGTACGAGTTTGTATGGTCTAGATCGTCAGAAAAATGCCATTTATAACTAATGATTGGATCGATAGGATTGTTTTGATCGTCTACAACTTCTCCTGCGTTTGTATTTCCAGTGTTCACATTAATGGAATTGTCTATGTAAACGTCAATTAAAGTATTTATAGAACATCTTATTTTTGGTGTTGTTGTCGTATAAGGACCGTTCTCAGGAGTTCCCTGAGTTACAATTTGTCCAGTTCTTTGTAAAAATTCTATTGTTGCGACATCTGGTGCTGGAAATCTTGCTGTAATTAATTCTGGAAAAGTTACACTATCTGATCCAAAATCATTTGTAACAGTTAAAGTTACATCATAAATTCCTGGACTCATATAGGTTTTTTTAATCTCTCCTCCATCTCCATCTGTTACTATTACATCTACTATTTGAGATGGAACTTGAGTGTTTTCTGTGATACTTATGATAGACGGACCAGTATTATCGCCAAAATCCCAAACTCTGTTAACCTCTATGGAAGTTCCATCTGTGCCTAATCTAAAACTTTGGTCTGTAAAAGTTACAGTTAAAGGAGCCAGCCCTAAAGTTGTGTCTACACTGAACCATGCTTTTGGCGGGAGAACTATATTTCTTAAATAAGAAATTCTCTGTTCCATAGTTCCTTCTAAAGCTCGTACTGGGGCTTCTCCCTTCTTCCCAGCCATTTGTTCAATTGCAATCACAGCGTCTTTTATCGCATTGTGATGCTCTGCCATAACATTTTGAACTACATTTGTTATATTTTTTGGTTTAGCTGAATCTGTAAAGCCTGGTAAAATTTCTAATTTATCAAAAGTAATGTCTGTTCTTGATCCATAATAAAAAGAAACAGCTCTCAATTCTGCGTCTGAACATTGCTCTGTTAATGTTATTATCCCAGTGGCATCAAATTGATCCATGACTGCGTTGTTTTCATAGACAGAAATAGAAGTATCTCCAGGGAGATAATCTTCTGATAATTGCATTCTTAACGCATCATGAACTTGATATAAATTGTCATTTGTGTCAAGTTTTGCAGGATAGTTGCTTCCATTAGGTATCATTTTTTCCTTAAATTACTGATATTTTTGTATTTAGAAAAGCTCTTTGAAGTTTTTGGCTTTCGAAAAGAACTAAAAGAGAAGGTTGGTACTCTCCTGGGGTATCATAAACATAGCTTATTGTGTGAATGTTAGGATTTAGAACAGGAATGCTTTGTGTAATTATCTGTTCTTCATCACTTGTTCCATCTCCGTCAAACATCCAATATCTTTGGACTACATCTCCGTCCGTTTGATCTACAAAATTAAACACAGTAGGACCATCAGGATATAAAGAAGGGTTCTCTTCTGCTGTTTGCCTAGATACGCCTTGGCTTGGAGAATTGTAAAAGAAAGGTTGTTTTTCTTCTTGATCTACGGTGATATAATTTGATTTTGTAGTAATCCCATGTGCCCCCAAAGATGTGATTACGTTTAATTTTACTGTATAAATTCCTTCTTGATTATAAACATGAACTGGAGATTTCTCTACAGAAGTAGTTCCATCTCCAAAATCCCAAAGATATCTAATTAATGGACCTGTGCTAAAGTTTTGAAATCTTACTTTTAGCGACGGGGCACCTTTAATGGGATATGCTCTAAATAAAGGTCTTGGAGCAAGAAATCTATTTTCTTGCTGTTTTAAAATCCAATTTAAAGAATCTTCTGCTGGTAGGTTTTCTGTTCCTAAATTGGCTTCTATGTTTAAAACAGCATCTTTTACGGCATTGTGATGTTCTGCAAAACATGCATTCGCAACAAAACTTCCTGAAGGCCAAGGGTTTTGTCTTGAACCTGCAAATCCTCTAATTAGATTTTTAAAAACTCCATTAGTCTTAGATGCATAATAAATCATTTCAGCCGAACCATCTTGTCCAGCAGGAGGTCCGACACGAATTATACCGCTATTTGGAAATCCGCTATTATCTTCTACTACAACATATTTACCTGAGTATGTTAAACCCTGCTTTAATTTAGTCTCAGAATTATTTGTTGCTTCATAAAGCTGTTCTTTAGTATCAACAGCAACAGGATAAACAGACAATTGACCTGTTTTATAATCTTGATCTTGAGAAGAGTTTCTTGCCATTTTATCCTTTTTTCGATTGTTCTATCTTGTTCATTGTATTTTTTAAATTTTCTGTCATTTGAGTATGTCTGATATTTAAAGTTGCAATCATCTGCTTTTTGATGTCTAAATCATCTGGTAACGATACAATGGTTTCTACTAGATCATTATCTAATTGCCCATTTATCAATAATTTCAAATTGAGCTTCTGAGATAATTTCTCTCCCCAGTATTTCTTTTGACAGTCAATATCGTCAAATTGTCTTAATTCTTCTTGCCCTTGTATTGATTTAAAAGTTTTAACAAAGAAATCACATTCTTCTTCAATCCATTTTTTCTTTTCTTTTAAATTTTCCAAATTAGCTAAGGCACATTTTTTCTTTCTCTCTGCTTGTCTAATTTTAACTTTAATTTCTTTTTGTTTTAAATAAAGACTATGATCGTGAGAAGAGTTGTCACAAGCTAATGAATTTTTCAATCTTTCCATCTTTATATCTATCAATTCAATTTGGTCTTTTATTTCTTCTTCTTCTAATTCTATACTTTCCAAAGATTCTTTTCTTGCTTTTAATTCTTTTAAACATTGCCACATTTTGGCTTGATTTGTAGGCTCTTTTCCTATTAAAAAATATTTAAGTTGAAAGTAGCTGTGCCTGGAAACGACTTCTTTATTTTCAAGTAAAACATCAACTTCTTTTTTTATAGATAATTCATTTTTTTTCTGATTTTGCATTACACTTTCTTGCGACTCAATTCCCTGTAATCCAATAATTTGACTTGACATTTATAAACCTTTCAAATAACATTATATTGCATACTAAAAGAGTCATTTTATCTAAAAAAAGAACAAAAAATGAATGTTTTAAAAGACAAAAGAGCTTATTTGAGCGGTCCAATTGAATTTGGGGTGGGTCCAAATTGGAGAATAGAACCTAGCCAAATTCTAAAAGAAAAATTTGGAATTAATCTATTTGACCCATTTCTTGACCCAAAACAACAATGGGTATCAGTGCTGGCAGATGCTAAAAAAGCCAAAGATTATCAAACAATGAACAAAATCGCTAAATCCTTTGTCAGAAAAGATTTAGCGATGGTAGACAGAGCAGATATGTTGATTGCTTTTTTACCTTATGGTGTTGTAACCACAGGAACTCATCATGAAATAATTAATTCAAATAATGCCAAAAAACCAACATTATTAGTCACGGATCAAAATGACATTTCTTTCATTCCAACTTGGTATTTTGGATTTATTCGACCAGAGTTTATGTTTCCAAATTGGGATTCTTTATTTGAATATCTAGAAGAAGTCGATGAGGGAAAACATCGAGATAACAATCGATGGAGTTTCATCTATGGAGATATTTAGCAAATTTTGCTGTTTGCAATAGCTTTGAAAGTACATCCTTTTCGAATTGCTTCTGATGCCCAAATTGTTTTAACCCATTCTAGATTTTCGTGATTTTTCCAATCTCCAATTTCTTTGAATGTGTTTTTATTTATAAATATTCCATTTAATGTGCCATCTACAAAATATGGAATATTGTTTGAGATTGGAAATAAAATATCTTTATCATTTTTTATAAATCTAAAAAATTTATAATCTAATTTATTTCTCATAGTCACCCCAGCACAAAGTATGAAGTTCCACAAAGAAGGAGTTTGCTTCATGCCTTTGTTTATTAAAGAAGAAAAAGTATTCCCAGCCACATAGGTTGGGCATATTTTATTCATTTGCATCAAATCTTCTTCATTCGCACTTTCATCTGTGCAACAGATAAAAGAATGACCTGGGTATCTGCTTTTAATAGAATTTGCAGTTGTTTTTAATAAAGATATTTCATGATTTTGACATAAAATCACAAATCCACATTCTTCGTAATTAATTTAAAACTCCTTTTAAGTTAAACTTACATCAAAATCAATTCTGATGATATCATCTTCTGATAAAGCGGCATCTAAAACAAAAGCCCCGTTTTCATGATCTGGGGTAAATTTATTTAAACTCCATGTGGAAATAGGATTTGAAGGATAATAAACAGAATATTCTTCGCTGATTCTGATTCCATTGATATAAACTCTTAGGCTTCCTTCTATAAAAGGAGTAGCTAAAGAGTTTACGGTATAATTTTCATTATCTGAAGTAACTGGTTCTAAGTCATAATAATGTCTGTGTGCAAAATCTGTAGAAACTTTTAATACTGCACTGACCATATTAGGAGCAGAAACCTCCCAAGCAATTGAGTCTGAATCTACAAGTTCAATTGTTTCATTTTCAAATAAAACAATTTGAGAAGGAATGTTTACTTGAATTTTTAAATTTGTTGCTTCATCTGAGATTAAAGCTAATTTGCTTCTTTCTTCTTCAATCATTCTTACGAAAGAAACTGGATTAGAAACTGTATATCCTAAAGTATCATTGTAATATTCAAGTTCATCTAAAGTTAAATTTTTAGTACCATCTTCATGTTCTGCTATGTTGTGCAAAGATTCATCAATAGAACTACTTTTTAGATTTCCATCTTCATCTATTGATTGATTAAGTCTATTCGCCAAGGTTCCTTGCGTTCCTGCTGCATCTACTAATATTTTAGTTTGATTGTCTACTTCACCATTTATAACTTCATCCCGATCAGCTAACGCTTTTAAAGGGAGATTGTCATATTCCCAATGATATGGCTGATTTGGTGCATATTGCGGTACTGGTATACTTGATAAATCTGGCATTTTTTTCCTTTTTATATTTTACATATGCAATCATAGATTACACGATTGAGATACGCCAATTAAATGTAATCTGCATCGAATTGGTTTTATTTAAGTCTGGGAATGTTACCATGCTGTAAAGATCGTCATTTGCCATTTTTAAAGCCATTTCGTTTAATGGATAGCCATTTGCTTCTTCTTTTGTTATGACCGATGTAAATATGACTTGACTGCTTATGTTTGGGTCAATTGTAGCTATAACAGGTTTTGAAGCTCTTGTTACGCCAAAAAGACCGTTTCTATTTGAGTTTACAAATTTAGTAGAACCTCCGCTGGTTCCACCATCTCCGAAAATCATTCTGCTTATGTAAAAATTAAAGCTATCTCCAATTTGATTGGCAAGGCAAGAAGCCACAGCATTCTTTCCTGTAGCTAAAATTGTGTTTGGGAATTCAATAACTCTAACTTCCCCAGAGTCATATTCAATAATTGCCTGTACATCTCCCTTTAATTTGAATTCTTCTTTTATTTCATTCATATTGTTCTTTCTTCAATGGTTCCATCTTCGTATTCTATAGTGAAACTTACATTTTCGTTTTGCTGTACTGTTTCTACAACATTGTCATTATTTGATAAACTTGCGACAATTTCTTCTGTATCTAGAGTTCCTGTAATTACAGGTTGACCATTTCTATCTATTTTCCCAAAAGTATGTTCTGGCAAGTTAAACCTTTGTCCGTCAATTGTGGCTCCATTCTTTGAATATTGATATATAGAAACAGTAACGGATGTCCCACCAGCAGACAAAGTTTTCCAATATTTATCAGTTCCTGATAAGTTTATGGTCGTGTAGCCAGTTGGCGTCAATCCATCGATTTCTTTAATCCAATAACTTTCTCCATCTACTAAAACAATGAAGTTTTCTTTAAATCCATCGTTTTCAATTCCATCTGCTGCAACAACATAAGAATTAGTTCCGTTCTGAATTCCAAGACTTTGTTCGATATTCCCAGAAATTTTTAAATTAATGCCTCTGTGACTTAAATATCCAATTCTTTCTTTTACAATTTTTTGGTTAATCAATACAGTAACACCATTTGTGGAACCTCCTTGGTAATTTTCAATATAATACTTATCTGTATCTTTAAATTCAGTAATTAAATATTCATCTCCACTAATTTTTTGATAATAGTTTTCATTTATTCTTAGCGTGTCTTGTATAGGCAAAGCACTTGAATTCAAGGCTGTGACCAATCCTCTGTTTCTCACCTCTAAATCAGAAGTTCCAGCCAATACAGTAGTTACGCCATTTAAAATAGAAAAATCTACATCAGAAGCAGAACTTGAAGGTAATGTTCCATCGTGTTCATTGTTAATTACCAAATCTCCATTTGGCAAAATATCTAATATGTCATAAGCTGTTACACGGTAATCTGGGATTAGTATCTGAAAAGCACTTGCTGCATCTCCATCTTCTACATCTACAAGAGTTTGAACTCCTAACAACCCAAAATCTTCTTCTTTTTTCTTTATGACATATTGATTGTCTTGAAGAATATTACACAAAGTTCCATTAATAGCGTCTACAGGGTTGTTAATGTCAAAAACAAAAGCACAGCTATTTAAAGTTCCATCAACTTCAAAAAAATTGTTACAATTGTCTATTGGTTCCAAAGAGCCAGAAGTTAATTTAATAGTATTGCCAGAAGTTTCACCAACAGAATAGTCCCCAGCTAAAGAAGAAGGAGACTTTATTTCAATGGATGCGGTCCCATTTTTTGCTATACCTAAATCTTCTAATTTAAGCTCTGGGCAAAATACAACTATGTAATCGTTGTAAGCAATTGCAGAAGTAGGAGATAATACTTCAAAAGAATCTGCTAATTCGCTTCTTAAAATCCCATTTGTTTCTACCAATTTCATTATTCTATTAAAATAAGTTTGTCCATCTCCTGCGATAATAAAATCCTCGCCAGAGTAGGAGATTAATATTTCTATTTCTTCTGTAGGAGGTTGCATAAACTCATTTATTCCTCCAACAAAATTTAAAGTATGAAGGACAGAATGAAAAGGAGTGTATTCTCTAAGAACTTGTCTTACTTCTTGTATTCTATCGTCTGCTAAATTTTCAATTTCCACATCTATGTTATAACAACTACTGATGCAAGCTGAACAAGGGTCTACAAATGACTTATCTATATCACAAGGATTTTTTGAATTTCTAATGCTGCCGTTATACTCATCCATGTTGTATATGTTTTCGCTATATGGAAATTCTGTTCTTACTTTTCCATATATCAAAAAATCATGAAAGGGATGTCTATCTGGCACTATTAAACTGAACAAAGGATCATCATATGCAATTAATCTAACGTTCCAATTTTTTGGAGGATATTCTTGTGCGTCATCATCTCTTTGGTCCATTAATGGAAGCAATCTTACATATGATTCTAAATTTTGAGCAGTTTCATCGGGAACTTCATTAATTAAATAAAGGACTCTAATTTTGTCGCCATCAATTAAATCGATTGGGTCTACTTCCAAGTCGCTCCCAATCCAAGTTAAAATTGAATTTCCATCAACATCTGTTGAGAATTCAACATAATCAGAAGATAATTCTATCCATTCTTCCCCTGCTGGTTTCATCCATAATTCAAAGTTGTCTAAATCTACAGGAAGAGCATTTTTTTCCAAAGTAAATTCTAAACTTCCATTATATTTAAATTCTTGTTGCCAAGTATATGAGGAAATAACCTGCCATAATTGTTCTAATTTTAAAACCCTTGCTCCAGCCTGTTCCATTGCTTCTAAAAGAGCTTTTTTTGTTCCCTTCATTTTATTCAAAGGAACTGCTCTTTTAATTTGACCTCTCCATTTAGTTGGGTCTTCCGTTTTTAGCTTTAATCCAAACAAATTTGAAAGATTAGGGATTAATGCTTCGTGAATTGAGTTTGCGTCTTGCAAATCAACAAGTTGATTGGTTAGATTCTCAAGCAGATTAAAACCAGAGGCTATACTTTTGTTTAATTTGTCTAATACATCTGGAGTTCTGTCGCTTGAACAAATCATCATTTTAAACATTTCTGGGGTGTATCTTTCCAGAAGTGTTGGGTATTTTTTTGGGTCTGTGAAGTGCGTTGGAATACTAGTAGTGACCTGAGTATCTCCAGTCAGACTAAACTTTAAATGATCTGAGAAGCTATCTCCCGCCGCCAAAGGAGTCCAAGTCCAGCAAACGAAATAATCTCCTTCTCTCATTCCATGAGGAGTCCATGTGTATGTAAAACTCCCAGTGTCTACTAATTCTAAAAATGCATTGTCTAAATCAGTTGAAAGCCAAGCTGGATAACTACTATTTCCAACTACATGAACTGGTCTTGCGTCATTAAAAAAGAAAGGATTTGTACTAACATTGCTCTCTGATTCTTCTTTTAATCGTTTAGCAGCAGCAATATTTTCTTCTGTGGGGTTGTTACAAGCTACAATTTCTGCATCTTTAGCAGCTTTGAGTTTTGTTTCGTCATAAATCGATTGATTGTATTGTTTTGTATTCCCGCCAGAGAAATTTCTTTCTACATAATAGATTACAAATGAATTTATCTTGTAAGGAGTGAATAAATTGCAATTTTTTATGTCTTTGGTGGTAATTTCAAAAACTATAGTATCGCTAATTGTTGGATTTTCATTTATTTTTAAAATTGCCAAAATGACTCCTATTCATAGGTGAATGCAATATTAATTACATCTGGACGTATAATTTCATAAAAACGAGTTGTTACATTGCTCCCACCATTGTTAGAATCATTCGTTACAAAAGTGATTTCATAGTTTTTAACTTCTTTTATGTCTGACAATGCTTTAATTAAGTCATTATCTCTCAAATTTTGATTATAATCCCATTTTTGCAAGCTAAAAAATGAATTTATTCTTCTTTCTATTTGAATTCTTAATTCTTCTTCAAATTTTCTGTAAAATCTATCCAAAATGACATCTACAGAAACATCAACTAAAACTACGTTCCCATTCCTGATACAAATGTGATCTGTGAGCATTTTTAAATTATTTAAATTCTCTTCTAACTGAACTTTTAATTCTTCTCCTGCTAACGTCAATTTGTCTGGTCCATTTAAAGCCAAAACATAAATATCAACTATGTTACCTGAACAACCATGATTTCTTAAAACAACTGTAGATTTTCCGATTTGCCCTTGATAAGGAGTCGCAAACTGATCTGTGATTGTTTTATAATCTAACCCAGTAACACATCTATTTTGTGCCCTTGCCCAAGCTGGCATTTTAGCTCTAATATCTTCGATTGTGTCTCCGTCATATCCAAACTGTCCTTTTGTATAATTTCTAAATCCAACAGGAACTCCATAGTTAAGTCCAGGAACATTAATGATTGTCTGGCTGGTAATTGTTCCGCTAACTATATTTCCTATATTTCCGCCACCCTGACGATATAAAACTAATATTTTGCTACCTTTTGAAGGTATTAAGCCTGCTCTGTTGTTCCCAAAAATAACATATGCATTATAATTTGAATCAAATTCAACTCTGTACTCTCTTCTTGGCTGGGAATCTGTAAAGAAATCTACTCTCGTCCATTTAACTCCGTCAACACTAACCCTGATTGAGTCAAAGATAACTGGTGATTGACTTAAATTAATTGTTTGAGCAACCGCCCCAGTCCCAGAGGTTTCTACTGATCTAGTTTTGCCTTCTAACCCTACTACGCTGGCATTTACAATATTTCCAGCAGGGATAATTATGTCTTGGTCTAAAATAGGATTGTTGTCTGCATCTGCTGGGAATAATTCTATAGTTATGCTTTGATTGCCAGCATTAACACTAAGATCAAAAGGAGTTGGAATTACTATATCTGTTAAAATTTGATTATTTAAACTGGCTGTCCACAAGGACTTAGCAGCAATTGGAGGCTGAGGTTGAAATCCTACTAATTTCGCCAAACGAAACATATTTTCTATTTCAGTTACTGTATCTACGAAGACTTCATTGGCAATTTGATCCATTTTGAAAGAAAGAGTATCTGCTAAAAAAGCCCAATTTTCAATCAACATGATTGCTAAGGAAGATTCTACAAAATCTGAAAATTCTGTGCTGTATTCTTGTTTTATAAAATCGACTAATCTTGATTTTAAAGACCAAAATTCTTGATTTGTATAATTTAAATTAAATATATTAGGAGTCTCAATATTCTGAGACTGTGTGTATGGTGTAATATCAAAAGGGCAATTAGTCACTTTTATCCTCCAGTTCCAGATAGCGGAACTTCTAATGTCAATTCTTGTACTTCTTTTATGTTTTGTGGGTCTATAAACAATATTCTTATAAATAATATATGATCTTTTTCTAATTTATTATCATTAATATTTAAAGATTTTTCATCTATAGTTGTAACATCAATTTGCTGTACAGCTATTCTTGGTTCCCATCTTTCGATAGAATCCGAGATCATTTTCTTAGCTTGAATTTTAATTGTTGCATCATTAGGTTCAAACAATAATTTTCTTAATGGAGTACCAAAAGTAGGTTCCATAACCCTTTCTCCAGGGTTTGTTAACAGTAAAATAAGAACATCTGATTTTATTTGATCTACTCCATATTGGCTGTAAAGAAATCCTTGTGTGTTTTTTCTTACAGGATAAGGAACTCCTAGAAAATTTTTGCTCATTCTTCATCCTTTTTTGGGCAAGGTTCGCATTTTGCGAACGGAGATAACATAAACATGGATACTGTCTGAGCCTCGCCAGATGTACTCGCAAAAACTCTATCGCTAATTCTGACGCATCCTTTGCATATATCGTAAACCAATACTGGTGCAATACATGGCTCTGGTCCTCCACAGTTTTTACAAGGATCGCTGTCTTCGCAGTCTTCACCTGCAAGCAATAATATGACCTCTTTAGCGTAGAATAAATGAAGTTTATCAGTTACGTTTACATAAACATCTTTTGTGTAAACTAATTTAATTCTACTAATTATTTCAATTTTATCTGAAGGGTTCTTTTCTGGGTCTCCAATAATTGAAATTTGATTGTCATACGTTGAAACTATATAGTTTCCGCCGACTCGTAAAAATACTAAACCTGGACCAGATGGAGCTTCTTGATATCTGTGAATATGTGGTCCTCTTTCCTCATTGTCTTTCTGAGGGCAGAAAATTTGAATATACTGTTCTTCTGTATTTTCTTGGTTGTGATCGTCGTTATAAGACATCTCTAAACCATAGCCAGTTCTTATTCTAATAAAAGCCTTCTTCGCTTTAGGAACAGGAACTCCACCTGCCATTCTACAAGGGGCACATTGTTCATTTGTATCGTCAACCATGTCAATAGTGTGACCGCTGGTGCTTGCTAAATGAATTCCTCGTTTTTCGCCTGCTATATTTGGAGGACAACCTGGACAATCTTTTTGAGATACCGTGTGATCGTTCAACTCAATCTTGTTTCCAGTTGCTGTCAAAAGCCTAATATAATTATCTTCGCCTCTTAAATTAGCTCCATCGTCACCTTGTGGGCTTTCAACGTCACTCATTTCAATCTTATGACCAGTCGCTGATTGCCAATAAGTAGAACCTACATAATGGTTATTGCATCCAAAATCAAAACTTTCAGTAGAACGAGTCCAATCCAAACTCCCTCCAGGCTCTTCAACAGAGTCATCCATTACAAAAGTATGTCCAGAGATAGACATAATTTGAATTCCGCTTTGTGCTAAATCACAAGTTGGATTTTGAGGAGTTTGAGGACCACGATATGGTCTGCATTCTTGCTTATGTTTGAAAAAAGGATTTGCCCCTTTTTGAGATTTTACATATTTTGTATTTGGATGACTTGTAGAAGGATGTCCTCCAATTATTTTCGAATTGCTTTTTTTCCCTTCGCAATCTGTCTCTTCTTTCTTTTTACCATCTTTAGGAGATAAATCTTTAGAGTTAGCAGAAGCACTTGCCGCTTGTTCGCTTGCTGAAAATCCACCTTTTGTTACATCTCTTTGAGAACTATTACTTGCATCTTCTACGCAACTAATTTCCCCATCTTGTACATTTCCTCCGCATTCTGGGTGTGCCCACATTCCTGCGTAATGTAAATGGTCGTCTTTAAGCATAATCCAGTTTCCAAGACTGGAAGAAATTTCAAATCTTTTGAACTTTCTGTTACATTTTGGGTCGCCATCTACCATCTTAATACGATGTTTTTCAGGAGTAGTTAATCCATAAATGTTTGGAATTGTAATTAGCTTTTGAGCTTCTGGATTATTAGCAAAGTCAACTTGAGAAGTTAAATCAAATCCATTATAGTTTTCTGTGTTCCAAGGAGGAAAAACTTGACTTCCATCATCTGGACCAACTAAATATCCATTTCTCTTGCCTGAATAGTATTTTTGATATTCTTCAATATTTATACCAAAATTATTTTGTCCGTCTGGACCACGGTTTCTATGCCAAGTCGTTCCAATATAATACGGAGAAGCTCTGTTTCCGTTTTCAAAAATTAAACATACCGTAGAACCAGCGGGTGGAATCCAAGTTAATCCACAATCATCAAATCCACCCAAAGCAGAAATAGGAGCCGCCCAAGGAAGCTCTGCAATTGGTCGATCTGGACGATGGAAAAGCGGAGAGTAAAATCTAATTTTATTCTGTTTCCAAATGTCAACAGTTTCAACACACAAAGCTGTGTACATTCCAAACTGCATTTCAGCTTGTTCTACCAAACTCATGCCAGAAGTCATCTCAGACCTAACGATTCCTCTTGTTTCGTAAGCAGAATCGCCTAATTTTGCTTCTAAAAAGTTCAATCTTTGTTCTAATGCTTGTAATTTCTCATCATCAATAAACATAATTAAGTTCCTTGTACTTCTCTATTTTGCGAATTTTCAAACGTTTCTGTACCGCATCCCTTGCCACCGAGCGGGTCTGTAGCAGGAATTGTGACGTTTGGAACACGGAGTTGCACCTTTAAAGTAGTAACAAACGAACCATTACTTATTTTGTGATTTATTCCTGTTAAATACCATCTTTTATTACTTAAAATACTGTTGCAAGTGCTAGTCGTTATCCAAGAACAGCTTTCTCTTGATATATAAAAAGGATTAATTACAATAATAGAGACGTATTTTGCTGCTATATCTGTTGCAACTGTGAGGTCTGGTCTTCCTAATATGCACAATTCTCCTTCAATTGGACCTTTCGATTCATATCTTGCGTTCGCTTCTAGGTGAGCGGCGATTGCATCTGCGTTTTTAAAAGCCATATCATCAGGAACTCTCCACATCCATTCATGTTGTTGAACGCTTGGACCTGTTTGAGAACCCACTTTTTCTATCTCTTTATCTGTTGGCTCAATCAGATTCGAATTGTCCCCACTAGCTGCACCTGGCAACGATCCCCCTGCTGCTGCTCCTAACCCTTTTGGCCAATTAATAGAAGGATTGAAACTTATTACAGGACTTTGATTTCCTCCATTTACAATATAAGTTCCTAAAAAGTTTGTGTCACAACACTTTTCTGTCATAGGATTTTCTTGAAAGACAACAGAAGGACCAGTTGGATCATAAAACATCAAAATTCCTAGACCATCTTTTGTAGAAAGACCAGCAATCCATTTTCTAGCAACAGCAGGTGCATTTTGTTGATCCATTGGCCAAACCCCCATTGGTCCATCTGCTCCACCATCACTATTTGCAAATTCTAGTTCTCCTCCATCTTTGTTTAAAAATTTTACGTTATCTACTTTTGGATCGTATTCTGTAAATAAAGTTCTCAAGGCTTGTTTCAAGGGCATTGTTTGATTTTGAGAGCCTAATGTTTTTGTATATCTTGTTTCTGCCCATCTTGGAGCAAAACTCGTCCCTTCAAAAGTCAATTTGATAACTCCGTTTTCAAATTGAGTTTCCATTTTTCCAGGGAGAAAAAATAATTTTTTGCCATAATGTTCGTTTGTATCTATTACTACTGTTCCATCACAGTGCCTAATCACCCAGCCAAATTTAACAGAACAATTTTTATTATCATCACTTGCTAAAGAAACAGTTTTATTTAATGCATCTATTAATCTTCTATAAGTTATTCCACCTTCATCTATTACTTCTACTTTAAAGCCTCCTCCAAGATCACATCCAACGCCATATTCAAAACTTTTAATGGCAGCGTGATTGTCTGGAGGAGAAGATGAATTCCCCATTGTTAATATTCTTCCTCTGAAATTTAATTCAACAAAAGGGGAGCAAACAGCCCCTTCTGGAGGCAATTTGACTTCTCCACATGAATATTTCGTTAAACAATCTGTTACAAAAGACATAACACTCCATTAAAAGAAAGAATTTGGAATTCTAATGTTTACCCCTGATTTAAATTCCCATACATCTTTCATATTGTTTGCTTCTAATATTTTCCACCAAAAGTCTACTGTTCCATATGATTTTTGAGACACTAAATCAGGTCTATATTCGACACCTGGAGTGATGACAGCATATTTATCACTAGCAGAAGTGGGAATTGGTGTCTTTTTATAAGTGTTAAAAGACAATAATTTTTTTTCTGTGTAATAAATTACTTTACTATCCGCATATCTGCTGCTTGGTGGAACAAATTGTTTTGGATCAATTTTTGTTTCTTCGTAATAATTAGCCATTATGCTCCTAAATCCATTATTCTTTCTGCTCCTGGAAGTCTTGATTGGTTATAAACCACTTCAAAGTCAAGACTCACGTCAGTTTTGTACGGCAAAAGACTTTCTTTGTCCCAAGGGAAATTTGGGTCAAATTTTATATTGTAGTTTTTCAAAACTACACAAACTTCTTCTTCTGCAATTTGTCTTCCGCATTTAATTTGACAAATTGTAGGAGGAGCGTAAGGGGCACCTCCTGTGATTTCAGTTACTGGGTAAACACAACTTTCTAAAAGTTTTATCCAACCTAGAATTTTATGGACATCATTAGATGTTTGCACAAAAAAGTGGCAGGTCCAAGAGATTGATCTATTATCTGAGTGAGAATAATTTTTGAAAGGAGTTGACCTCCCTTGAACAATTTCGTCTGAATAAGATGCTGCTTTAGAATCCCCTATATCAGGAAGATTATTCATAATAATCTTTTCATCGCCTATTTTTATGTAGCAATTTTCAATTGGCTCTAAAATACCTCTTTCATTAGTTGCTTTCATTTATTCCCTTAGATATTGTTCATGCCAGTATTAGAAATCGATTTCGCTGCTGTCTGAGAAACCTGACCAATAGGTGATCTGTAATAGTTGTTTGGCGTTTTTGGAGTTCTCCCGTTTGAGTTTTTTCCTACTAGCGTATCGACAGATTCTGTTTTTTGTGGTTTAGGTTTTGCCATATCAACAAATTGCTGGAACAATTCGACCATTTTCTCTAATAATAGAGTTTGTTCGTTTGTTTCTGTCGCCATTTCTTTCAATTCTGGCGATAAAATTTCTGTTTTTGAAGCAGCACTTTCTGCTTTTTTCTGTTCTATTTGTTTTGCTATATCGACTGTAGGCGTAGATGTAACAACAGTAGCTGCTACTGGAGTTGCAATTGTTTTTTCTGAGATTGCAGTTCCTCCATTAGCCTTCATTTGCTCTAATGCTTTTCTTTCTTTTTCGAATATATTTACTTGTCTGTCGAAACTAGCCTTGTCATTTATTGCTTTTTCCTTAGACATCTGTAATTCTTGCAACAGACCAGAATTTGTTCCCATTGATCCAGACCAAGAATTATATTCATCGTCATAGGTTTTTTGTGTATTTTGTATATTTTTAGATTGTCCATTAGAGAATTCTCTATACAATTTTTCTTTGGATGCTAATTCTGCTATTTTGTCATCTATGCTTAATTTAGGATCATTTAAAATCTCTGTGGCTACATTATTCACAGATTGTTCCATGTTTTTATTTTGCTTTAAACCAGTTTCTATGTTTTTAGCATGTTGTTCGTCACTAGTTAATTTGCCTGTTGTATTAGCTACAACTTTTGCTGGCGTTGTACCTTTCCACCAGCTTTTAAACCAATCCCAAACACTAGTTAAAATATTGGAGAACGTATCGTATAAGAAAGTTCCAACATTAGAGATTGCTGTGGTTAGTGCTTTTCCTATAGTTCCTAATGGGTCTTCAAAGAAAGAGATAAAGCCATCAAAGAGACCAGTTACAGCGTTCCAAACTCCTCTGCCGAAATCTGCGACCCCATCGCCCATTCCACTAAACATTCCAGTCACGGCATCATATATTGTGCCTGGGATTCCTGCTATCCAACTTCCAAAATTAGCTAACATTCTAATCCCGCCTAAGACTAGACTTCCAAATTTCTTGATTATTCTCCATGCTGTCCTGAAAGGCCAAGTAACTACTGCCCACATTACATCCCAAGCCCCAGAGAGGAAGGACATTAAACCATCCCAAGCTCCAGATATATATCCCGTGATCCATTTGACTGGAGCTTCGAGAGACATGACAATTACATTCCACATATCATAAAATAAATTAGCTACCCATTTAACAGGAGCTTCAAAAAATCCGTAAATTGCTTTTAATACTCCCCAAGCCATGTCGACAATTCCAAAGAACATATCTCCAATTGATCCCTTGACATATTCCCAGATATTACTGAAGGCTTTTGAGAATGCTTCTCCCCAATTTCCTGTTGAGAAACCTGAAAACAATGCTGATATAAATTCAAAAATAGCAACAAAAGGAGTTGCAAGTATTTTTACAAGACCTTTTATGAACTTAATCACACCAGACAAGGCATAAATTAAACCAGAAATTGCATTGATGATTCCTTCTATGATCGACCAGCCAAAAGAAAGAGTTTCAAACAAAAACTTCAAAGGTAAAGCAAGAATTGCCCCAGCGATAAATCCTATTACTTGTCCTGCTGGTTTAACAACTTTCCATAAAGTTACAAAAACGTCTTCTAGATTTCCAACCGTGTCTAATCCAACTGCACTAAAGATAGAATTGAACAATCCTAGAATAGCAGTTCCGATTCTACTAAATTGCTCTCCCATTTTATCAAAAGTAGGCTTAAGAATAGAAAATGCATATTTTATTCCATCCCAAATTCCTTCATACCACGTGACTACTGTATGAATTGCAAAAGTAAAGAATTTCTTGACAGAATCTTCGACTCAGAACAACCCAAGAATTAAACCTGGAAGTCCGAGGAATAT
>RXKI01000071.1:0-5579 GCA_003962895.1 Neisseriaceae bacterium | reverse complement strand
ATGTAGAAGAAAGATACATGCTTTTAGTCAATTCTCCATTTGTGTCTTTAAGAACTTTTTCGAAATTCTTTGCAGTATCTGCATATCCGTCGAATGCTCCCCAAACTGCGTCGATGGCAGCAAAAACTATAGTTGCAGTTCCAAGTGTAGACCCGACAGTTGCAGCTTTAATGCCCTGATAACCAGCTTTAATGCCCTTTACAGAAGTCTTAGCAAGACCTTTCCAAGAAGCCGCTACTGTTTTCATGTCTGAAAATATTGGGAAGAAATTCTTAAGAGAAAAGATAGATGCTGCTCCTCTAGTAAATGCTTTTTTACTTCCATCTGCTAAAGCGACAATATTATCTTTAGTAAATATCTTTTTAGCTCCATCTACTACGGTTCCAAACATACCGCTGAAACTTCTTTTAACTAAAGAAGCCCCATCTTTTGCAGTAGTTTTCATAGAAGAGAACAAGTCTTTGAAAGAAGTTTTTATTTTGCCTGTATCTATATTCACAGGAGTTTCTAACACATCAAACATTTTGTCGAAGATGCCTTTTTTACTTCCAGTTCCCCACACGGCATCTCTAGCTCCTTCCAACAATCCTTTGATTCCTCCTGTCTTAGTTTTCATCTTCTTACTAAAAGTTTCTGGCATAGATGCTTTTGTATTTGGAACTCCGAAATTGCCTAATCCTGCTGGCATAGCTTTTCCTGCGGCTCCTGCTCCTCCGCCTGCTATTGCTCCACCTCCCATTAATTTTTTAAGCATAGTTTCGCCACCTTCTTCTGCGGCTTCTGCTGCTCCTCTTGTAAACAAGCTCTTAAACTGGATAAAATCTTTAGCAGTATTTAAAGCGATAATTCCTACTGACACTGCAATAGAAGACAAAATTCCAACTATAGCCAACAACTGTCCCGTGACTCCAGACATCAATGACGAAAATGCTCCTTGAGTCATGTCTCTTAAAGAGTCGTTTGCACTGTTCATCTTAGCCTCAGCATTAGTAACAGCATCTAGTTGATCTTTATTTGCTATTCCCAATTCATTTTCTGCTTTGAATAGTCTTTCCATGACAACTTTAAGCATATCTTTATCTTGCATAGCTTCATTTATGTCTTTAGGACTTATTCCTGCATCCCCAAGACCAGCTTTTTCTCTTCCTGCATTAACTTCTTTTAGTGCTGCTTCTAAGTTCGCTCTTACCGCTTGTTTTCCATCTTGGAAATTCATGCCCATAGCGGACATGTCTGCTGAGAATTCTTCTTTTCTCTTTTCTAGTTTAGAAAATGCTTGATCCATTCCTTTAGCCCCATCAGCAGTTCCTTTAGTTGCTTCCATCATGGCTGTAAGTACGGAAAGACTCTTGCTTGCCTTTAAAGCTCTTTCTTGTTCTGCCAAATTAGCTTGTTCGTCTAAACTTAAATTTAATTTCTTTTGTTTATTTATTTCTTCTAATTTTTTCGATAAAGGCTTTGCTTGTTCGTCAAATGATTCAATCATTCTTTGATAATCTCCAAGCTCTTTCCCTGTCGCTGCTAATAAATTACGATTTGCATTGGCTATTTCTTCCGCTGTCATGTTTGGAATATTTTCTAGCTGTATTCCAAAATCGTTTAATACTCCTTTCAGCCCTTTTGCCATACCACCAAAATTCTTTGACATTGTTCCATTGAACAAGTCTTCAGTTCTACCTATTTTGTCTGCTGCCATGAGCAACAATGTTTTAGTCTGTTGATCTGCTTTTTCAAAAGCTGTTGTGCTGCTCATTGCTTCTATCAATGAACCCATCTCGTCGCCCACCCCTAATTTCTTAGAGATAGCAACAAGTTCCATAATATTTGCTGTAGAAGCAGCACTAGAAGTAGCTGCTTTTCTTAAATTTTTTGTATATTGTTCGCTGCTTTTAACAGCCGCAGCCAAAGCATCTCCCGTAATCCCTGTGTTTTTGGCAATATCACGCATGGATTTTCCAACTTGAGAAATCTGTACATTATTTAAATGACCAGCCTCAGCCATCTCTAAGAAAGTTTCATGCAAAGTTCCAGCTTCTACTCCAATTAGTCTTTCTGTATTCAAAGTTGTCTTGGCAATAGACAAAGCCCTGCTTGAATCTTTGACTCCGCTTCTTAAATTTTTTAAATACATTTGCTGGGTTTTGCCTCGTTCAAAACCAGTTTCTGAGTATGATGTCCCAATATCTTCAAATACTCTTTGAAGACCTTTAGAGTCTTTTGTAACCCCTGCAATTTCATAAGCAGTTGCTCTTATCTCTTGCGTAAATTTTCTTTCTTCGTCTGAAATCCCTTTTACAAGCGTGTCAAATCCATTAAACCCCAAAAAGTTCTTTTGAACTTGGTTAGAAATTTTATCTAATCTTTCAACAGTTTTTTCTATAAGCCAAAGTTCTCTTAAATCATCTGGGTTTCCTGTAATTACATTGCTCCCAATGACTCTCATTCCGTCTTTTTGAGGTTGTCCTCCTCCGTTGTTTGGTGGTGTGGGAGGCATGGGTGGATTTATATTGCCCCCACCACCACCTCCTCCTCCCCTAACAGTTCCTCTTCTTCCTGATCTTGGAGAAGGAGTTGTTTTTAAAATATCTCTAATTTCTTTTAGTAAAACTTCTGTGTGAATATCATGAACGAAACCAGAACCTCTTGTTCCGATTGTTTTGTGAAATTCGGCTTGAAGTTTTTTCATAGCAAGAGTAGCAACTTGTTCTTCTTTTGTTGCTTTTGGCTTTTGCCCAGCATTTCTTCCAACGACTCTTGATGCTCTTGCTTCTTGTTTTTTAGCTAAAAGAGTTTTAAAAGAATCAAGCACGCTACTAAAGAATGCTCTTTGTTCTTTTAATTCTGTTTCATAATCTTTTGTGAACTTTTTCAAAAGTTCTTGAATTTCGTTTAATTTTTTTTCTCTTTTTTGTTCTTCTGGTTTTGTCGGCTGAGGCTTTCCCGTATTTGTGCCCATTAATGTTGCAATAAGACCTTTAAGCTCAGAAGCGTTATATTTGTCTGAGCTTATTGTTCGGTTGAAATTGTCGACAACATTTGCCATTTGTACCTACATTAAAAAAGATATATTAAAAGAGTTATTTATTTAAAAAATCATTAGCATTTGCTGCATTTGGATTCATGATTTGATTTATTTGATTTCTGACTGATTTTCTAATTGCTTCTATTTCATTTGGATCAAACGATCTAGAAATCGATAAAGCGTTTACAAGTAGTTGGGTATTCATTTTTTTTAAAAATTGAATGCCAGCTTTTTTGTATTGCCTGAAAGATGACTTAACAAATTGATCTCCTCTTATATATTGGTACGTGAAGTTAGTATTTTCAGCAACTGTCTGCCCAGGAGCAGGAAAAATTAACTTTTTTATTATAGGAAATGTAAGATAATGTAAATTTATTCCTCTTAAATAAAAGTTTCCTTTATATTGATAATTTACATCTGTTACTAAAACTAATGGGTAAGCGTCATGTCCGGGTTTATGGAAAGAATAGTTGAAAGAGACCAAACTCCCTCTCCCTATGACAGAATTCATGGGATTTGGAGAAAAATTGGGAAAACTGGCATTGGAAAAAGGAATCGGCATGTGGATATTTAGCTTTACAGAAGGCTTTTTCCACAGTAAGATATATGCATATTCCTTTTTTGACGGAGAAATGCCATGAAATATAAATGCCCACACTGTTCCGCACAAAATAGTTGTTCGAACAATACGAATCTGTACGGTGATGTACAATGTAACACCTGTACAAAAGTTTTTAGACTAGCCGACGCAGACCATTCAAAAGGATTCTTTGGGCATTTAAAAGATATATTTGATAGGAGTGCTATCAATTCTGGGTTCAAACCCTATGCATCTTGCCCTTACTGTGCAACTAGAATTTATTATGGATTCCCTAGAAGCAATGGGACTATTGCCCTTCCTGCATTTTGTCGTTCATGTACCAATGCACTTCCTGGACCCTATGATGAAACGTGTGTAAATCACTATCCATCAGGAGCAGACCCTTTCCCAAATAAATCACATCATTATCAAGAACAAGCCGTTACATATGAAAATGATTGTGATTGTGAAGACGAAGAATGTGATTGTGAAGACGAAGAATGTGATTGTGAAGACGAAGAATGTGATTACGAAGAAGAAGAATGTGATTACGAAGAAGAACAACCAGAACAACCTGTAGTCGATGAAGTACCTGAGCAAGTTGAAGAAACGCCAGAACCAAAACCAGAGCAAAAACTAGAAAAGCCGTCCATTCCATTGGAACAAGTTATTCAAAAGTGTAAACTTTCCTATAAAAAGGAAAAGGCTAAAAATGGAGGAAAAGATTTAACGGAAGAGCAATTCATGTCTCTTTTGGACAAAATTAAACATACTTATTAAAGACTGAGCCTCCGTAATTTGTTCCTGTAACAACAGAAGGCATAATTACACCTGGGTCTCTGTCTTGAATTTTGTTCTCAGCATCTGCACTTTTCTCAAAGAATTTTTTCAATTCTTCAATTACTCCATTAATTACCATTTCCCCAGCTTTTTCTTCTTCTACGTTCTCGCTCATAAAGTCGTTGAACATTTCTTCTAAATCTAAAAGATAAGATTTTCCATAAGGTTCTGTATCTTTTTCTCTTTGAACTCTATAAGCAATCATTTCTCCTATTTGATAGATTCTAATTCCTTCAAATTCTAATCTATCTTTTAATGGATTTTTTACGAAAATATATGGATTTTCATCATCTAAGAAGTCATTAACTTTAACATTGCTTTGTTCAAGCATTTTTTTAATTAACTTAAGATGTTTTATAGATTCTCTTTGTTTTCTATTCACAAATTCGAAAAAATTCATTATATTCCTTTAGCATAATCTTAAAAGAAGCTCAGGTGCGTTTGGAACGCATCTCATAATAACCTTCAAATCACTTGGATTGCCATTGTATGGCGTTTCTTTCAATACAATTCCTGGAAATGATGTTGAAGCATCCTTCACAGTCAAAAATTGTGCAGTTAAAAACAACATTCCATCTATTTTTTCAATGAAATCCAATTCTTCCTTCTCTGGTTTTCCTTCTGCGTCTAAACCACCAGTTTCTTTTACATACTTAATTTTAACATCAATGTAAGGAACAATAGTCCCTTTGTCGTCTATCATTGCTTCTGAATTTTCACTTTGAATTGTTTTGACAACTAATTTTCCATCTCCATAAGCTCCTTTGATACTTCCTGATAAATCCCATCCCAAAGTGTAAACAGTTCCGTCTTCGCCTACTACATTAATGACAAAGCCACGTTTTTTGAAAGTTTCTGCAATACTTTCAATTATAATTCTTTTTCTAAGGACTTCCTTTTCTTCGGGACTTCCTTCTTCTAATCTTCTTTGTTCTGGTTCTGTTAAATAACGATTTGCGTCATCTTCTTTCAAACTCCATCTGCCTAAATCTACTTTTCCCCACTTGTCGTTGTATCTTGTAGACATCTTTACAGAATAATCTCTTTCATTAAAGATTAAATCTTCGTTATTTCCACCAGTTCCAACTTGAACACTTCCTGTAATGGAAGCGATAAATTTTCTGTGCAAATCACCTT
>RXKI01000003.1 GCA_003962895.1 Neisseriaceae bacterium | reverse complement strand
AACTGTGTCGAAATGATTTTGAGGCCCCTTTAAAGCCTGAGATTATTCGTGGTATTGGTGTTTTTGTTGGTCCTGTTGGAGTTATTACGGGATATATGACTCTTGATGGAGAAAAATAATGAGTGTTGATAATACCTATCTTGATGCTATCTCAACAGCTATCAATTATTCATCTGAAAAAACAGATCGTACTGGTACTGGCACACTATCAACACATTGTGTGCCATTACAATATGATGTGAGAGGCTTTAATATTCCATTATTACAATCTAAAAAATTGATTTATACAAATAAGGTTATTGATAGTTCTTTGTTTAAAGAATTGAAGTGGTATTTGTTGGGTAGTGGCAGTAATAAAGATTTGCTTGACATGGGTGTAAAGTTTTGGTCTGAGTGGGCTACGGATGAAAATCATTTGGGTCCTTTGTATGGTTTTCAATGGCGTAAATGGCCTGCTATGATAACCGATTTTTCTCAATTACAAAAAGTACCAAATTATTATGGTATTGAATTACCCACAGCTACAAAGGAACAAATACAGGAATGTAAAGCGTATTGTAAAAGTCGATTACGTAGCAACCAAGTACTCTCAAGATATGAGACGGAATGGATTGTTGTTATCCAAACCTGTGCGGATGATGAACGATATACTATAGATCCTTCTTGGTTAAATTATGATGTGTTTGCACATGATATGCAATATATGGTTGGATATCATAATATCGTAAAGAATGTGTTTGTAAATGGTAATTGGTATTTGAGTCCTGAGTATTTTAATTGCAAACATTTCTCAAAAAATACAAGCGCTTTTGTGCCAAGAGATAACTTCGAGTTTACACCTAATAATCTACAATCAGATTATTGTTTACGTCCTCGTTTATATCACGATCAATTTGTTGATTTGATTGATAACATGAGATGTGATCCATTTAGTCGTAGATTGATCATTAATAGTTGGAATGTGGGGATGTTACATGATATGCAATTACCACCATGTCATTTCACTTTTCAATTATTAAACAAAGATATTGACGGAGTTACACATACATCCTTAAACTTAATTATGCGTAGTAATGATGTATGTTTGGGTCATCCTTTTAATATTGCTCAATATGCAATGTTGTTATTTGTGATTTGCAAGTTGTGTGGTACACAGCCTGATAAGTTATATTTTTATGGTGGTGACTTTCATATTTATAAAAATCATACATCATTATTTAATGAACAGGTAAATCATTACAATAGTGAAAATTTTATTGAAACAAGTCCTGTTAAGATGTTGTTTAATCATCCAAATCCTACAAGCATTAATTATTGTAGATTTGATTTTATGGATTTACTACAAATAGATTTTGATGATAAAGATTATATGTGTGTAAAGCGACCACATTTTAAATATCCAGTAGCTGTTTGAGATTTTATAATGACATATTTTTTGTATTACTTATTAGGTTTATTGAGTTGTTTTGTGTTTGTTTTATGTACTGCCTCACATGAGCGGAAAGAAGAACATGTATTACATGCATTTTTTTGGTCTGTTTTATGGGGTTTATTGTTTTCGATAATTGTAACATGTACATTGTTTGAATTTTTCAGACGTATTTTACCTGATTGGTTATCAACATTTCCTTATAAATTATTTTTGAGGATTGATGATAATATAACCAAATTTAGTAAATTCATTTTAGGAGAATAGATATGATGGATACTTTTTTATTAGTTATTTGTATTGTATATGGTGTTTTTGCTGTTTTGATAACAATGAGTCTTATGTTTGAACGACGTTCGTGTACAATACGACGATATATTGGTGATATTTGTTTAGGTGCAATTTCACCTATTATGTTAATTTGTGTTGCTGTTATTTTTGTATTATTTAAATGTAATTCAAAAAGTGCTGATAAAGTTGCATATTGGTTAAATGATATGTGTGACAATATTACAAATTATTTTTTGAGTGCTTAGTTATGCAAAAAATAATTTCTATTATCTTTTTAATTGTTGGGTTGTTTTTTGTAATTCATTTTACTTTTTTCACTTTTTTCACAACAGAAGTATTAGATTTATTAGATTACATAGCTTTACTATATTGTGGTATGTTATCTTTTTTTATTAGTAATGTATTGTGGAGTAGTAAATGACAAATAACACACCTGTTTGGACGCATACAAATTTCGCTTTGGATTATGATGATACATATACTCGTGATCCAGATTTGTGGTTGGATTGGGTGAAACGTGCTCTTGAAAAAGGTCACACTGTAAAAGTGGTAACAATGCGTTATCAGTATGAAGGTGTCACAATGGATTCGCGTTTATTGGAATTAGTTGAAGTAATCTTCACGGAACGTAAAGCGAAACGCATTTTTGCCAAATTAAAAGGATACAATGTTGATGTGTGGATTGATGATCGACCAGATTTCATTGTGGGAGATGCGTTATTATGAAATATGATATGTTTAATATAATTGGTGTAGTATTATTTGTATTTGTGTTTACATCCAATTTTGGGTTTAATTGTTACATGGCTTATACATAATATCAAAAAATCTATGGAAGAACAATTATTGTTCATAATGAGCAATTAGTTGAAAGGAAATATAATACCCTTATTGATTCAAAAGGAAATGAAATACCAATTACACCTAAAATATCAAAAAAACTAATTTAATTACATGCGCTTTAGGGCGCACGTATGTATAAATTGGTATCCTCCTTTTATTCCAAAATAATTTTTAATATAATAAATTTATCAACATTTGTTATAAGATATAGGAATGTGATGGAACAACTTAAAATACAAATTAAAAATAATTTATGTAGAAGTGATGGTTATATAAACATGACTTTAATTAATGCTATTGAACAAGGAAGTATATTACATCATGACCTTGTTAATGAAATACACAATTGTTTTCCTTTCAACATTCTTTTGCGTGAAAAGATATATTTATGTATTAATGATATGTTGAGTGTGCCAGTTTGTTTAACTTGTGGTGGTAGTGTACCATTTAGAGGATTTCGATTGGGATATAAATCTTTTTGCAGTAAAGCATGTCAATCAAACAACATTGATTTAATCAATAAACGAGCAGAAACAAAAAAACAACGTTATGGTGAAGACCAAAAAGAAATTGTGGAAAAGAGAACTAAAACTAATCAATTAAAATATGGTGTTGATTATCCATTACAAAATAAAACTATAAGACAACAAACATTAGATACACAAGAAAACAATGGTGGAATTGGTTTTCGAAACGAAAAAACAAGACAAAAAGCACAACAAACATTAATAGAAAAATTTGGAAAACCTAGTGGTAATGCATATGTATCAAACGATATTGTAGCGTTAATAACAAAAGATTATTTAATTGAACAACATCATAATAACAAATTATCTTTATCTTTTATTGCAGATTTGGTAGGTACATCTGTATCGTTTTTACGTAGCAAAATGAATGAATATAATTTAGAAACGAGAAGATATCATACATCTTCTCTTGAAAGAGTAATTCAAGACTATCTAACACAAAATAACATAACATTTGAAACAAATGTTCGTGATATAATTAAATATGAATTGGATATATACATACCAAAATATAATTTAGCAATTGAATGTGATGGCTTATGGTTTCATTCCGAACGTTTTGGATATGACAACAATAGACATCTTATTAAACAACAATTATGTGAAGAAAAAGGAATTAGATTAATTCACTTTTTTGAGGTTGATTTTCTCACAAAAGAAAAAATATTTAATTTACTTAATGGTTTATTAAATTTAAAACCTAAAATTTTTGCTCGTCAATGTGAAATTAAGTTAGTATCTGCACAAGATGAAAAACAATTTAATAATTTGCATCATTTTCAAAATCACTCCAATTCTCACATTTGTTTGGGACTTTATTTCAATGATGAATTAGTACAATTAATGTCTTTTGTTAAGCCTAGATTTAATGTCCATTTTGAATATGAACTGTTACGTTTAACCTGTGGTGATTTAAATGTGGTAGGTGGTGCTAGTAAACTATTTCAATATTTTATACATACATATAAACCATCATCAATAATATCTTATTGCAATAAACGATTATTTACTGGAACGGTTTATTATAAATTAAACATGACTTTTTCACATACCACATCTCCTTCTTATTGGTACTTCACAACAAAACAGGATAAGTTATATCATCGCAGTACATTTCAAAAACATAAATTAAAAAATCTTTTAAATGTTTTTGATGAGTCTAAAACTGAATGGGAAAACATGAAAGCAAATAACTTCAATCGAATTTGGGATTGTGGCACATATGTGTTTATTTGGTATCCTCCTTTTATTCCAAAATAATTTTTATTATAATAATGTTTCTTTAAACAACAACTGTGAGAAATCAGTATGAATGATGTAATTGAGGTTTTAGAATTAAACGAGTTGATTGATTTGGATTCAACTAATGAATTAAATGAACTCGAACTCGAACAAGTTTTCTTTGGTGATAAACTATCACGCGAATTTCAAGTAATTGCTCGCAATCAAGTAGAACAAGCACTATCAAATGGCCATCAACGCATTTGTCTTATTTCACCAACAGGTTCAGGCAAAACGATAATGGCTGGTTTAATTATGATGTCATCAGTTATTCGTAACTTGTGTGGTATTGGTAATAAACTTGATTCAAGTGGCAATTATATAGAAAAAATTCGTGTGCTATTTGTTGCACACCGCAATCGTTTATTACAACAAGCAATTCGCACATATGCTGCTGGTATTGGTATTGAATTAATTACTCAATCT
>RXKI01000101.1:25373-30020 GCA_003962895.1 Neisseriaceae bacterium | reverse complement strand
TGATTCGTATAGGTTTACCTAATACTTCAACTCTATCGTTTTGTTTAACTTGTTGTCCAAGTTCAGCTACTCGATCATTAATACGCACTTTACCTTCTGAAACTAATCTATCACATTCGCGACGTGAACCAACCCCAGACATTGAAAGAGCCTTTGAAACTCTCTCTGTAAAATCATCTTTTATATCGATACGTTCTTCGCGAATTCGCTGAGAAGTAATTTTCTCTTGTTCATTTTGACGGTAAAGTTTTACTCGTTTTGCTGAATCGTATTGCTTATTAAAAGGTGTTTTAGCTGGTTGCTCAGTTTTTTTATCTGTTTTTTTGCTATCAGGCTTAGTTGTGCTTCTAGTACCTGTCTTGTGAGTAGTTTTCTTGTCTTGCTTTTGTGGAGCATCTTTGCTCATCATTTCACGAAAAGCTTGCTTAATATTTAATTTCATTTTATTACTTCGAATATAGTCTTATTGGCAGTATTATACATTATATAGGGTTTATTAATTTACCTGACTCATTGGATTGGTAATTTTTGATATCGCCTAGCTATGTTAAAATCTGTACTTTACGATTCTATGAAAACTATAAAACATCTTTGTATAGCAAGATGCCGCTATATATTCAGTAAATTAAGTAATTAGACAATGATATTATGTTAGCAAATTAACCAATGTACCAATTAACAGGAGGCTCTTATGTTGCCACATTTTTTATTAATTAGTAGTGATAATATCGCAGATGTTCTAAGCTACAATGGAATTATTCAGCTTGGAATAATAGTAGCTTCAATAGCTGTTGTGATGATTGCGTTATTTAAATTCAAAGCTAGTGAGTTTTACAAGGCATTACTACTTAATAGTCCAATTAAAGCTGGAATACTAGCGTCTATTTTGCCATCAATATTATTTTTTATATTTGCTTTCGTATCTGGTGGAATATATGGATATTTTTCTCATAATGGAGCGCTTTTAACGCTAAGTGTTTCAATTTTGTCTTTGTTTATTGGCGCGATAAGTGTTTTAACTTTCTTGATTGATGTATCGATGTCTTATGATACAAAACATACAACGTTACGGACAACAATTAAAATTATTTTATGGCTGCTATTGATATTTTGGGTTACTGATTTTGATAATATTTTGGCGGTTCATTTATCAAAAATATATATAAATTTTGGTACAACAAAAATTTCATTTTGGTACATTATATCGAATATTTTCTTTGTTTTTTCTGCTATTGGTGGAGTGTTATGGGCTATTGCGGTATTTGACAATGTGTTTATTGAAAGATTTACAACTTTAGAAAACAATGAGAAATCATTAATAAAGCGCGTTTTTAAGATTTTTGCCGGATTTGTTGGAGTGTATGTTATTTTGCCAACATTTGGAGTTAATCTAACTGGTTTATCAGTGTTAGGTGGTGGGCTTGGTGTTGGTATAGGTCTTGGTTTACAAAAAATTGCCAGTAACTTTATTAGTGGTTTTATAATTTTACTTGACAAGTCTGTAAAAATTGGCGATAGAGTTGTTATTAATGGGGTAACTGGAGTAATTACTGAAATTACAACTCGCTATACTGTGATGGAGGCTTTTGATGGCTCGGAAGTAATTATTCCAAATGAGCAATTTGTTACCAATACTATAGTGAATCAAACACACTCACATAATGACATTGGCTTGGAGTTATCAATTTCAGTTGGATATTCGTCAGATTTAAGGTTGGTACTTGAGTTGATTGCTGAGTGCATGAAAGAGCACGAGTTAATCAATCAAGATAAATCGCCAAGTATTTATATTAAATCTTTTGGAGCATCAGGTATTGATATATTTATCAGAGCTTGGCCTCTAGATGCTTTGAAAGACACCAATACCATCAGAAATGATTTGAGTATAGCTTTTTTAGATAAATTGCGTGCTAACAATATTGAGATACCATTTCCAAAACTTGATGTTACAGTGTTATCTAACTAGTATAGTTTGTGTTAGAATTATACAATTAAATGCTTATTAATAAGTAGATTACAATGAAAATACGTGATTTTGTCAAAGAATTAAAATTAACTCATTTATTAATGAATGGTAATTTTGGCTTAGAGAAAGAAAATATTCGCACATCACTTGATGGTGAGTTATCACTAAAGCTACATCCACAAGTATTTGGAGATAAGGCAACTCATCCATATATTACGACAGATTTTGCTGAATCACAAGTCGAGATGGTAACGCCAATATTTTCATCAACGCATGATGTTTTAAAATTCATGGAAGCTTTGCATGATTTAGTTTCTTTAGAGTTAGATAACGAAATTCTTTGGCCATATTCGTTGCCACCTAAGTTACCAGAAGACGATTCATTGATTAAGGCTGCGCAATTTACCAATCCTGAGATTACCGAGTATCGTGAGTATCTAGCTAGTAAATATGGTAAACGTAAGCAATTACTTTCTGGTGTGCATTTCAATTTTTCATTCTGCGATAAATTTTTGGATAGACTTTATACTAAATTCTCCAGAAAATATTCATACCGCGAGTTTAAAGATCAGGTTTATTTAAAAGTTGCACGTTACTATCTTAAATATAGTTGGTTGATAATTTACTTGACTGGAGCAAGCTCAGTTGCTCACGAATCATATGTTGGTTGTTGTAAGTGTCCAATGGATAAATTAACTGAGGATAGTTTTGTCTTCAGTGGCTCAAGCTCATTTCGCAATGGTGTAAATGGCTATCGTAATTTGGAAGAGTTTTATGTGTCGTATAACTCTCTATATGACTATATTAATGATATTAAATTAGCGATTGATAATGAACAGATTATTGCAGCAAAAGAATATTATTCACAGATTCGTTTAAAAGGTTCGAGTAAACAAGGTATTTTAGATGACTTATATGATCATGGGATTAATTACGTAGAAATTCGTACCCTTGATTTAAATCCATTAACTAAAGTTGGGATTACTGAAGAGTCACTTGATTTAATTCATTTATTTTTAGTGTATTCGTTAGTGGCAGAAGACTTTGAAATGAGTCACGAAGAATATCATAATTCAAATCTAAATCAAATTTTAGCTGCTGATGCAGATAATAGCAAAGAAATTATGCTTCACGATAAAGGTACGCATACTCGTTCGCTGCAAGAGTGGGGTTTAGAGGTTCTTGATGAAGTTTATAGTGTGCTATCTGGGCTAGATGTTGCAAAAGATAAATTGCAAGTACTGCAAGACTACAAGGTTAAATTAACTAATCCAGAAACACATGACTCAGCAATTATTGCAAATAAAGTATCAGAACATGGCTATACGCAATTCTTTATGGATAACTCTGAGAATTATTTAAAACATAGCCAAGACACCTATTATAAATTTGCTGGTTTTGAAGACTTAGAGCTTTCAACGCAAATTTTACTTAAAGAAGCTATTAAAAATGGTGTGAAATTTGAGCTGCTAGATCGCCATGATAATTTTATTGAGTTATCAAAAAATGGTGTTAGTCAATTAATCAAACAAGCAACAAAAACTAAATTAGATAATTACGTAACTGTTATGGGTATGGAAAATAAATTAGTTACTAAAGAAATTTTGCGTAGAAATAGTATACGTACTCCTGATGGCGATAGTTTTACATCATATCAAGAGGCGTTGGCAAATTATGAATTCTATCAAGGGCAGCCAATAGTTATTAAACCAAATTCAACCAATTTCGGTATTGGCGTGAGTATTCTTAACTACGAATATACAAAGCATGATTATGAGAATGCTATAAGGTTAGCTTTTGCAAATGACAGTGAAATATTGATTGAAGATTATGCGCAGGGGTTTGAATATCGATTTTTTGTGCTAGGTGATGATGTGATTGGTGTATTAATGCGTGAACCAGCAAACGTTGTTGGTAATGGCAAAGATAACATTGTTAAACTAGTTGAGATTAAAAATCAAAATCATTTACGTGGTGAAAATTATATTAAGCCATTAGAGAAGATTAAACTTAGTGAGATAGAGATAGAGTTTTTGGCTAAGCAATCACTTACACCAGATACAGTTATTGCTGATGGTAAAAAGATTTATCTACGTGAAAATTCAAATATTTCTACTGGTGGTGACTCGATTGATTATACCGATATTATGCCAGCATCATATAAGCGACTAGCTGTAAAGGCTGCTAAAAGTATCGGTGCGGTGATTTGTGGAGTAGACATGATCGTGAAAGATTATCGTAATCCATACCCAGAGAATAATTATAGTGTTATTGAGTTGAACTTTAATCCAGCAATACATATTCATACCTACCCTCATCAAGGTGAAGATAGAAAAATTGCAAACAAGCTTCTGAAGTTGTTAGAGTTGATAGATTAAAATGATTATATATATCAATATGCGTTTTTTAACTCAACGTATTAGTGGGGTGCAGAGATTTGCATATGAGATTTGCGTGGCGTTGGATGGTTTAATTAAAAAATATCCATATATTGCGGTTATTGGTTTAATGCCAAATTCGCAAGTTAACGCACAATATTCGTTTAATTTTACAAATATTGTAATTAAAAAAGTTGGCTTTTTAAGAGGGCACTTATGGGAGCAAATAGAGTTACCAATATATAGTTTAGGTAAACCATTACTAAATCTATGTAACCCAGCTCCTATGCTCAAATTTGATCA
>RXKI01000101.1:0-25323 GCA_003962895.1 Neisseriaceae bacterium | reverse complement strand
TTTTCAAAAAAAGAAATTACTGAATATTTACACGTTAAGCCAGGAAAAATTACTGTACTTGGTAATGCATCAAGTTTAATAAACTACTCATATGATTTAGATATATTAGATAATCTTAAAATTAAAGATAAGCAGTACTTTATAATTATTGGGTCAAATTCAAAACGTAAAAATATACGTATGGTTACTGAATTATTTGCCTCTCATGGTTTTTTGTCAGACTATTATTTGGTTGTAGTTGGTGGTGACTATGTGAACTTAATTCCTGAGCACACGATAGAATCAAATAATATTATTTATACCGGTTATATTTCAGATGGATCGATAAGGTCATTATACAAAAATGCACTAGCATTAATAATTCCTTCATTATATGAGGGTTTTGGTGTTCCCATAGTAGAAGCACTATCTGAAGGTATCCCGGTTATTGCATCTGATATTCCAGTATTTCATGAAGTGTTAAGAGGTTTAATTTATTTTGATCCCTATGATAGGCATGATTTATTAGAAAAAATTAAGTATTTGTTAATTTGTCCTCCACGCGCACTTAATATAAAAGAGTATAATATTCCTGAGAGATTATGGGATATTTATGCAAATATTTTGTTACAAAGTATATTAGAAAATGTTAAAAAGTAAAAGAATACAAATATGAAAGTAGCAATAGTTCATGATTGGTTATATACTTATGCAGGTGCGGAAAAAGTGCTTGAGCAAATGATAAAGTGTTTTCCTGATGCTGATATATTTACTCTAATTAACAATTTACCTGAGTCTGAACGTAGTTTTCTTAATGGTAAAAAAATTACTACCTCATTTATACAAAAAATACCTTTTGCGAAAACCAAACATAGATTGTTTTTACCACTTATGCCATTAGCAATTGAGCAGTTTGATATGAGTGAATATGATATTGTGATTAGTAGTTCTCATGCTGTTGCTAAAGGTGTTTTAACTGGACCAAATCAATTACATATCTGCTACTGTCACTCGCCAATTCGTTATGCATGGGATATGCAGCATCAGTATTTGAGAGAATCAAATTCTCAGAGCGGATTAAAATCTTGGTTAATGCGCTATTTTTTGCATAAGATTCGTTTGTGGGATTATCGTACAGCTAATGGCGTTGATTATTTTGTTGCTAACTCTAATTTTATAGCTAAACGAATCAAGAAAGTTTATGGACGTGATTCAGAGGTGATTTTTCCACCTGTGAATGTAAATAAATTTAGTGCAAATTTTGATAAACAGAATTTTTATTTCACAGCATCAAGATTGGTACCATATAAAAAAATTGATTTAATAGCTCAGACATTTTGTAAGATGCCAGACAAAAAATTAATTATAGCTGGAGATGGTCCAGATAAAGCAAAGCTTCAAGCAACTATTGCTGGCCATGAGAACATTGAGTATGTTGGTTTTATATCAGATGAGCAGATGGTAAGCTATATGCAGCAAGCCAAAGCTTTTGTTTTCGCAGCGGAAGAGGATTTTGGAATTATACCAGTAGAGGCACAAGCTTGTGGCACTCCTGTTATTGCTTATGCAAAAGGTGGCGCATTAGACACAATAATTGATAATGTTACAGGTAAGTATTTTTATTCACAAGATGTAACATCTATTATTAACTCTGTAAAAGAGTTTGAGTTTACTAATATTAATCTTTCAGAATGTGTAGAAAATGCACAAAAATTTTCAGAAGAAGTGTTTTGTAAAAGATTTACAAATTTTGTGCTAGATAAATATAATGAGCATAACAAAAGATGAATAAAATTATAGTTCAAAAATATTGCTTAATACTAAGTGATTTATTTAGCATTTTTTGTAGTTATTATTTAGCAACTGAAGTCGTTAATCATTTAAATGGAATTGTTACGCATAAGTTTAATTTTCATCATTGGTCATGGTTAAAGCTATTAGATGTAACTATGTTTATTGTGTTTTTTTGGCAAAAACAGCTTTATTTCAAACGTCGACCAAACTGGGAAGAAGTGCGAATTATTTACAAGGTACTACTAATTATTGCACTGATCAATGTTCCTGTTTTATTCTTTAAGCATCTTGGTGCAACAACAAATGTAACATTGTTTTGTACTTTTTGGTTATTGCTTTTATTATTGATACCATTGTTTAGAAGTATTACAAAATTAGCGTTGTTTAATATGGGTATTTGGCAACGAAACTTATATATTGTTGGTATTGATGAGAACGCAGTTGTAGGTTATGAGTTGCTTACAGCATCAAATTTGTTGGGTTATAAAGTAAAAGGGTTTATTGATTTAACAAATAAAACTAGCAAAGTATTAGTAAGTGAGAGAAATGTTCCAGTAATTAAGCTTGAGGAGTTAATGATACAGAGTAAAAACTCAGAAATTTTGGTATGCTTGGATGGGCAGAATTTGGCATTACATTTGAAGTTGATAAATAGCTTGCAAACTTATTTTTTATCTGTAATGATTCTTCCTCAGTTAGATGGTCTTCCTTTATATGGTGTTGAAGTTAATCACTTTTTTGGTAATGAGCAGCTGTTATTAAGGTTAGAAAGTAATTTGTCGAGTAGGTTTAATCGAATGATTAAAAGAATTTTTGATATTATTTTGTCATTTATTTTACTCCCTATCCTCTTGTTTTTAGGATTGCTTATTTCATTACTAATATTTATGGAAGATAGAGGTAGCCCTTTTTTTATTCAAAAAAGAATTGGTAAATATGGAAGGTTGTTTGGCTGTGTAAAATTCCGAACAATGCATAAAGATGCTGAACAAATACTAGAGCAATGGAGGAATCATGATGATCCTATTTATCTTGAGTATGTGGCTAATAATTATAAATTACCAATGGACCCTAGAGTAACTAAGATTGGGAGGTTTTTGCGTAAGACAAGCTTAGACGAGTTGCCTCAGTTGATAAATGTTATCATTGGTCAAATGAGTTTAGTTGGACCAAGGCCATTATTATCTGGTGAGTTGAGCGATTACACCGATGGAGAGTTTTATTACACACAGGTTTCGCCTGGGATTACTGGTTTATGGCAAATAAGTGGTCGTAGTAAGACCTTATTTACAGATAGAGCAAGGTTAGATAGTTGGTACATAAAAAATTGGTCGCTTTGGTATGATGTAGTAATTTTAATTAAAACGGTTGTGGTTGTAATTAAAAGTGATGGCGCTTATTAAAATAAAAGTTATTTAAAGAAAATTAGTGTATAATTAACTGTGAAATAATTTAATTTTAGGAGTATTGTTATTAGTACTGAGAAGCAAACGCGTATCAATGGTGCAATCAATGTACCAGAAGTTCGTTTAGTAATTGATGAAACTGGGGAGCAGCTTGGAGTTGTGAGTATCGCTGAAGCTTTAAATAAGGCTCATGCTTTGGAGTTAGACTTAGTGGAAATTTCACCAAATGCTAACCCACCAGTTTGTAAAATTATGGATTTTGGTAAATTTAAATACCATGAACAAAAAAAAGCACATGCGGCTAAGCAAAAGCAAAAACAGGTTCAGGTAAAAGAAATTAAACTTCGCCCAGTAACTGATGATCATGATTACCAAATTAAATTAAAAAATGCTAAACGATTTCTTGAAGATGGCGATAAAGTGAAATTTATCGTTCAATTTAGAGGTCGTGAGATGGCGCATCAAGAGTTAGGTTTACGATATCTTGAGAGAGCTGAGCAAGACTTACTAGACTTGGTGGTGGTTGAGTCCAAGCCAAAAGTTGAGGGTCGCAACGCTATGATGATTGTTGCGCCTAAGAAGAAAAAATAATTAGATAACAACCAAAAATTGAGCACATTATGTGCTCAATTTTATTTCAATAAATTAAAACATGAAAATATTTTTATTTGATAATTATAAAGCTGAAATTCAATTAATTTCAGTTTTAATTTTTTTTGGCTGTATGGCGTTTATAGATCGCACTCACGCTATTTCTTATACAGCTTTGGAGATATTAGCAGCGTATAATATATTTAGTAGAGTTGGTAAAAATATTGCTTATGATAAATTTTTCTTGCATTATGGCTTAATCGTGGTTTGGGCTGTAATTGTTACGCTATTAAGCCCTGTTGCACATACTTCTTTTATCGCATTGAGATATTGGCTGTTACCGATAGTAATATTTGCGTCACTATATGATTTTGATATTTTACAAGCTATGCGTAGATACCTTTGGATTCCAAGCATAACACTGTTATTTGCAAATATAGTATTATTCATATATTGGAGTGGTGGTGAGCAATCATTAATCACAAACAAAATATATGCATTTTGCTATTATGCTATTGGAGATTGGACATCAAAAATATATACGAGTACTGTAGTTTTGTGTTTGATAATATTTATATGGTGCTATCTAGAGCCATCAAAATATAAAAACCTGCTTCTAATAGTCAACTTAGCTTCTGGGTTACTCAGTTATGATAGAATGTTTTGGTTTTCATTAGTAATTATAATAGTTACATATTTATTTGTTGAAAAATTTAGGTTGTCAACAAAAAAAATCTTTGGTATGTTAACTACATTATTAGTCTCAATAGCGTTAATTGCTTTATTTTTAAATTATATTGGTATGGATTTACACTATAAAGAGCGCTTTGCAACTTATGAATATTGGTTTTCTGTTGCACACGTTTCTCCTGTATATGGCATTGGGGTTGGACGAGATAGTTTATATTACTTTTATAATACTCATTACCCAGTACCAAGTAATATTTTCCTACGTAATCCATTTACTCCATATACTTCACACAACTTTTTTTTGGATTTATTACTTACGCAAGGTTTTATAGGTTTATCAATTTATTTATTCGTATTATTTCAAATAAATAGTTATTCTATAAAATTTGCAAGCAATGTAAAATATAAGTATGTGACATTTTATATATCACTAGCTGTTTATTCTAAATTTTTAGTAGACAATCAATTAGATAATCGTAAAATTTTAATTTTTTGGTTCTTTATTATAACAAGTTATTTAATATCAACAAATTATAATAAATTAAATAATAATTCATATTTAAATCTAAATTATGAAAAAAAATAAGATTAAAGTAAATTTCTTTTTAAACACCTTTCTATTTGGTGGTATTGAGAAGGTAATATTGCAATATTTAAAAAATCTTGATCACGATGTTTTTGATATTCATCTAATAGTCGGATTAAACATGGGTCGGGCACAGGTTTTAATTGATCAAGTACCTAAAGCCATAAAAATAAATTATTTAGTTAATTTATCATTTATAAATAAATATAAAATCAAAAAAGTTGTAACAAATCAAAAGCTAAACATATGTGAAAAAATAATTGATTCGATAATAATGAGACCATTGTGTTCTCTTTTGTATAAAGTCAATATGTCAAAAATATGGAGACAGGCTGATGTGTTAATTGACTTCGGATTTTCCGATAAAATATATAAAGCTAATATCCCAATTATTAGTTTTATGCATTTTAATTTAAGTTCATACTTAAACTGGAATGAAAATATTAACTCTAAAAAATATAAAGATTTTAAAACTAGACTAATCTCTCGAAATCAAATAATTGTAATTAATAATGACATGAAAGAAGAGGTAATTGAAAAATTTCCAGAAGTGCAAGATAAATTGCAAGTTATATATAATCCATTTGATTTAGATAGTATTTTGTCAATTGCTTCAGTAAAGGTTTCTGACGCTATTGAAATTGAAGATTATATATTAACTGTTTGTAGACTTGAGGAAAATCAAAAAGATGTAACAACATTAATAAAAGCATTTAAACTTCTTGTTAGTGGGTATGATTATAAAGGAAAACTTGTAATTGTCGGTGATGGAAGTTCGAAAAATGACTTGATAAAATTAAGCATTGAACTTAATATTGATAGTAAAGTAATATTTTTGGGTGCTCAGTTAAATCCATATTGTTTTATGAAAAAAGCTAGAGTTTTTGTACTAAGCTCTAAATTTGAGGGGTTTGGTAACGTAATAGTTGAGGCTATGGCTGTTGGTGTACCAGTTGTAGCAACAGATTGTCCTGTTGGACCTAATGAAATACTACAAAACGGAGAATGTGGTTTACTTTTTGAAATTGGAGATTGTGAAAGCCTTTGTTTACAAATGAATAGTTTGTTAACTAATAAGGATTTAGCTAATCAATTAATTGAAAATGGTAAAACTAGGGCTAAAACATTTGAATTAATAACTAATGTGAAAAAATTAGAAAGAGTTTTATATGAGTGCATCCTTGAAAAAAATTAAAGTGCATTTTCATGTAAATACACTATTATATGGTGGCTTAGAAAAAATATTGATTACCTATTTACGAAACTTTGACCGTCACAAATATAAAGTTTCACTCTCAATTGGTAGAAGAATGTATGGTTTAGAAACCCTTATAACAAGCATACCTAAAGACGTTGAAATTAATTATTTAGTGAAATCTAAATTTGTAAATTTTACCCAGAATAAGAAAAATAGACATTTAAAATTATCACTGTTTGAGAAGCTGCTACACAACCTACTGCTAAAGACTTATAGTAAATATTTATATAAGAAAAACCTATATAAAGTTACTCAAAATAAGAATGTTGTTATAGATTTTGATTTTTATTCTGAGGAGGTCAATACTAATTGTCCAGTTATTAGTTTTCTACATTTTAGCTTAATATCTTTTTTAAGGTGGAATGAAGATACTAAATCTAAAGAATATAAAAGAATACGAGATAAATTTTTAAAACATAGTAATATAGTATTGCTTAACCACGATACTCTTAATGAGTGTATCAACTTATTTCCTGATTGTAAGAGTAAGTTTAGTGTGATTTATAATCCTTTTGATTTAAACACTATCCAAAGTAAATCCAATCAAAAAATTGATGGTTTATGCGGTGTTGAATATATTGTTTCTGTATCTAGACTAGAAGAAAGCCAAAAAGATATCACAACATTAATTAGAGCATTTCATGAATTAGTAACTACATATCGATATAAAGGAAGCTTAGTATTAGTTGGAGATGGTAGTTCTAGAGCTGAGTTAGAAAATTTAGTAGAAAAGTTAAATTTAAAAGATAATGTTTTTTTTGTTGGTCTTCAAGATAATCCATATAAATATATAAAAAATGCAAAAATATTTGTACTAAGCTCTAAATTTGAGGGGCTGCCAAGTGTAGTCATAGAAGCTTTGATTTTAGGTACGCCTGTTATTGCTTCCGATTGTCCTACAGGTGCACGAGAAATATTACGAAATGGTGAGTGCGGTATTTTATTTAATGTTGGAGATCACGTTGCTTTAGCTAAAATAATGTTTGATTTGCTGTCTGATCAGAATAAGTGTAATGAACTAATTGAACTTGGTAAAGTTAGAGCTAACGATTTTGATATAAATTTTGCGTTAGAAAAGTTATATAGATTAATTGATAATAATTTTGTAGATAGGTGTTAAGGTGGCGCAAAAAGTGCATATAAATTTCCATATGGGAAGACTTCTTGGCGGTGGAATAGAAACTACGTTGCTTACGTATTTAAACTTATTTGATAGAAGTTTATTTGAAGTTTCACTCACTGTTGGTTGGCGGATGGATGAGTTAGATAGCTTTACAAAGTTGCTACCCAAAGATATTGAAATTAGGTATTTAGTTTCAAATAAAAGTCTTAGTAAATATAAAATTAAAAAAATCATGAATAGTAAATTATCATTAATTGATAATTTAATTGAAAATATACTTTTTGTTCCCATTGGTAGAATTATATATATAAAAAAATTTAAAGAAAATCTAAAGCATTACGATCTAATACTTGATTTTGGATTATCACTTCCCAAAAATTGCTTATGTGTAAACAAACCTATAATTGGATTTCTACATTTTGATCTGGAAACCTATTTAAGTGGTAAAAGCAGAATGTTAAGCAAGTTAAAAAATAAGTTTTCCAATTATAGTAGCATAGTAGTATTAAATGACAAAATGCTCTTAGACTGTAGAGGCACTTTCTCTGAAGTAAGGTACAAGTTTTTCAAAATATATAATTTATTTGATGTAGACAATATTAGGGCTTTATCATTAGAAAAATTAAATAATCAAATGTCTAATTATATTGTTACAGTTTGTAGGCTTCAAGAAGATCAAAAAGATGTTACAACATTAATAAAGGCTTTTAACCAAGCAAGGTTGAAGTACTGTTATTCTGGTAAACTAGTCATAGTTGGAGATGGGGGATCTAGGGGTGAACTAGAAAAATTGACAAACGACCTTAATTTGAATGACCACATAGTTTTTATGGGTTCACAACAAAATCCATTCAAATTCATGAAACATGCTGATGCTTTTGTTTTTAGTTCAAAATTTGAGGGGTTTGGTAATGTAATTGTTGAAGCAATGGCTGTAGGTGTGCCAATTGTCGCAACAGACTGTCCAGTTGGTCCTAGGGAAATATTACAAGATGGAGATTGTGGTATTTTGGTGAAGGTTGGTGATGCTGAGGAGTTGGCTAGGCAAATAAATAATGTTATAACCGATACTCAATTGCGGCAAAGGCTTCTAAGTAAATCTTCACTTAGAGTTGATGACTTTGCTGCTGTTAAAAATTTAACACAACTTTACAAATTAATTAATATGAGTCTAGCTAACGATGCAAAATAGAAATTTTATTATAGTTTTGATGGCATGGTTTATTATATTAACTGGATTTTGTTTTACAATATTCCCTTATCAGGATAGCTTCTATTATTGGACATGGAGCCAAAAATTACAGCTTTCGTATTATGACGGTCCGCCATTAATAGCATATACTTTAAGGTTTTTCACTCAGATATTTGGCAATACTGTTTTTTCAATTAATTTTCTTGGTGTGATTTCCGCGTATCTTTCTGCATATTATATCTTTAAAATTTCGAAAGCTTTAAATGATAGCACTAAAGTAGCACAGTTCGCCACTATATTATTTCTGACATACCCGTTTGTTACGACTAGATTTATTTATAACAATATGACATATGATTGTCTAGAAAATTTATGCTATATTATCATATCGTATTACATCATTCTGTTTTTATTAACTAGAAAGTATAACTATTGGTTATTAATTGGTTTTTTCTCTGGCTTAGCAATGCTTTCAAAATATTCGGCAGTTGTATTATTTTTAGCAATTTTTATATTTTTTATTTCCTATGGACTAAAATATAAAATCTTTATGCATTGGCAATTATATGCTGGTATATTAATTTGTTTAATTATGTTTTTTCCTGTGATATATTGGAATTACATTAACGACTGGATTTCTTTCAAGTACCAACTTAATTCTCATAAGTGGATTGGGGAAGTAGGAAGCATAAATTCTAGTGATAAATATGGCTTACCTGGGATGTGGTTTTATATATTAAACTGTATTATGGCTACGTACCACATACTAATTTTAATATTAGCTATTGCACTAATAAAATATAAATATAAACCATTAGGTAATATCGGAGAGAGATTTTTATTTATTTTATTTCTTGTATTTATTTTGTTTTGGTTATATATATCTTATAGTTCACATGTGGGGCTGAATTACGCTCTACCAGTGGTTTTTGTATTGATATACTTTGTAGCAAAATTTCTTGCAGGTAATAATTTAAATAAAGTATTTTCTGTACTTATACTATCATTTAGCGTTATTTCAATTGGAATGATGGTGGATCATAGTTTGATAAAAAATGGTAATATAAATAATTACAATAAATTTATTAAATCTGGGCTAATAAAACAACCGCTACAAATATGGAGCATACCTAAATAATGAGTTCATCTAATAACGGAATTATAAGCATAATAATTTCTACATATAATCAGCCAGACTATCTAAAATTAACATTACAATCAATTGCCAAGCAAGAAAATATTAGCTTTAATATGTTAGAGGTTTTGATAGCGGATGATGGTTCGCAAGATGATACAAGTAATTTGATAAAAGAGCTTATACCTAGTTATCCATGTCAAATAAAACACATATGGCATGAAGATCTTGGATTCAGGAAGTCAGCCATTTTAAATAAGGCTGTAGCCGCCTCTGTAGGCGAATATCTTATTTTTATTGATGGTGATTGTGTTATACCTGCTGATTACATAAGTAGCCAATTAAAATTAAGAGAAACTGGTTATTTTGTTGCAGGCAATAGGGTGTTGATGAGTAAAGAATACACTACGGAAATACTACGTGAAAATATTGCTTTAGAATCTCTGCATAAACTTCAGTGGATAGTGCTGTATATAAAAAAAAGTACAAATAAGCTTTTGCATTTTGTAAGATTGCCACCAAATTCAAATTGGAGAAAATTGAGACGAACTAACTGGCGATACCCGAAAGGATGTAATATTGGAGTATCCAGAGATGACTATATAGCAGTGAATGGTTATGATGAATCATTTAGTGGGTGGGGTCATGAGGATGCAGATTTCTTTGTTAGGTTACTCCATAATAATATTTATATTAAAGATGGTAGATTTTCTGTACCAGTGTTTCATTTATGGCATAAGCTGAATTCTAGAGAGAATGAAGAAGAAAATATGAAGCGTTTGCAACATAGGATTGATGATAAAAACTTGATTACAGCAAAATTAGGACTGTCTCAGTATATTTAAGAAGAAATTTTAATATGTTAAGTATATGTGTAAATGTAAAAAATGGTGAGAGATATTTAGAAAGATCGTTAGCATCACTTAATAAATTTGCTGATGTTGTACTATTAGATAATTACTCAACAGATAAGACAATTGAGATTGCAAAAAAATTTTCAAATGTACGTGTTTATCAGTCTGAATTTAATGGCATGGGAAATGTTCGAAATTTAGCGGCTTCTTATGCAAGTAATGATTGGTTACTTTTTGTTGATTGTGATGAAGTATTGTCTCCAGAATTAGTGGATGTACTGTTAAATTATAAATTTACAAGAGGAAATATTTATAATATTTACCGTAAGAATTACTATGATGGAAAATTAGTTGAGTCAAGCTCGTGGGGTAATGATTGGATTAAGAGGTTATATAATAGACAAGACACAAAATTTGCAGATAATCATGTACACGATAGTTTTGACGATAAGCTTACCAATGTAAAAATAATTGGTGGGTCAATGATACATTTTCCATATGAAAATGTTAGTCAACTTATAAATAAGATGCAATTTTATAGTACGTTATATGCTAATCAACATTTTGGTAAAAAGAAACCTAAGTTATGGTTAATTCCATTTCGGGCTTTTTTTATGTTTATTAAGTGCTATATAATTAAACGTGGATTTAAGGATGGTTATGAGGGGTTATTAATAAGTGCTTTTAATTCTATTGGAGTATGGTCTAAGTATATCAAGCTAAACGAACTTTATCGAAAAAAGAGTATTGCAATTATATTAAATGCTAATGAAATAACAGATTTACATGAAGTTATTATGAATATTAATGAACAGAATGTTTTACCTGAAAAGGTTTTGCTGTTGTTTGAAAATAAAGAAGAATACCAAAACTTTAATAGGAACTTGCTCACAAAACTAATTTGTGCTGCAGATGTAATATTAATTGTTGATAATATCGATGAAAGTATTGATAAGTACTTGAATAATGACCAATATATCCAACAAGCAATTCTTTTAAATAACCATGTTCACCTTTCGGATATTAAGTACATACAAAAAATACGGCATTCTTTATATTCTAACAAAAAAATTTCACATAAGATATTTGTAAAAAAACAGACTAATGCATAGACACATGACATTAAAAAAACATTTATATATTGCTTTAATAATTGGACTTCTGTTACGATTAACTTGTTCATATTTTGATTATGGACCATTTGCACTTGATGATTATTTGCATGGACTAATCCCTGCACATTTGTTAGTTGATAGTGGAGTTTCTGAGTTACCTAATTATCGTAGTTGGTTGATTGTTTGGATGCTAAGTGGTTTTTTAAAAGTAGGCGAGATATTTGGTGCAACTACTGCTTTAGAAAAAATAAGAGTCATGCTTTATGGCTTGGGTGTGTTTAGTCTGGTTGGTATATATGGTACATATCTGTATGTTAGGAATTTCTCTAATAAAGTATTTCAGTTACTTTCAATTTATTTAGTCGCTTGTTACCCGCTAGCAGTTTTAGCTTCTACTCGAGCATTTGGTGAAACAGTTGCTATGGCAATAATTTTATTTGGCATTGGCTTATCAGAAGATTCAAGATTGAGAAGTGGCTCTCAATTACAGATGATACTTGGTTTGGCTGTACTAGGTATTGCATGTTTATTTAGATTTCATGTGGTGTTGATATGGCTTAGTTATGTTGGTTGTATATTATTAACTACTAGATTTAGGTTTTTAATCGCCATAGTAATAAGTATCTTGCTATGCTTGGTTCTTCAAGCACTAATAGATATAGAGAGTGGTAGACAAGCTTTTGGAACCTTTATAAATTATCTTCAGGTAAATGAAGGTGGTGCAGCTGGATATGGAGTTACTCCTTGGTATTCTACATGGATATTGGTATTAGGTTTTGTTTTAGCACCATTTAGCTTGCCATTATTTAGAAATTTTAAAATTTTATTAAAAGAACATTGGGTGATTTTTATTCCATTTATCATCTTTGTAGCCGCGCATAGTGTAGTACCACATAAAGAAGAACGCTTTATGTTTCCGATAGTTGGTATCGAGTTAATATTTTTAGCTTCTTTATGGAGCATTGAGATTAACAACAAAACTAAAGTTGCAAAGTACTTTAAATGGTTGTTTACAATTTTGGTAATTCCGAGTGCACTTTTTGTATGTCTAGTTAATTTTCAAAGCGCTGCTGTTGATCCATTGTTAAAATCTCAAGCTGATCAAAAAAATACGCTAGTTTTATACCAAGATTGGAATACGTGGAGTGATTTTTATAAAATTACGCTAAATCAGAATGGTGAAGCTAGAGAAATTGATTTACAAAATATAAATGAATCCAGCCTGACACAATATTTAGTTGGTAATAAATTTCAGCAAGTTATTATTATTTCCTCTAATCCAGATAGGTTAGAACAAATGCAGAAGTTGGCTGATAAAAAGTCAAATAATGTGAGCTGTGGTCAATTATTATACGCATCATCTCTTATTGATAGCATTGCATTTAAGTTAAATCCTAAGCATAATAAGCGTAGAGCTCCGGCAATGTATGTGGTTTGTCGTGCTACATAGTGCGTACGATAATCAACAAAATGTTATAATTCACCATTAAATTCAGCATATATTCATTATGCGTATTCAAAGAATAAAGTTAGGAATATTTTATGAGTGATAAAACAACTCATTTTGGTTACAAAACAGTTGAGGAAGATAAAAAATCTCATCTAGTTGCTGATGTATTTCACTCAGTAGCAAGCAAGTATGATGTGATGAATGATTTAATGTCATTTGGACTGCATCGTATTTGGAAGAAATTTACATTTTTTACTTCAGAAGTAAAAGCAGGCCATAAGGTACTTGATATTGCAGGTGGTACAGGGGACATTACCAAAGGGTTTAAAAAAATAGTTGGTGATACAGGTGAGGTTTGGCATACTGATATTAATTCATCAATGCTTAAAACTGGTCGTGATCGTTTACTTAATGAAGGAATCCTTACGCCACAGTGCATTTGTGATGCCGAGAAATTGCCATTTCCAGATAGTTATTTTAATGCTGTATGTGTATCATTTGGTCTTAGAAATATGACGCATAAAGACATAGCGCTAAAAGAAATGTATCGTGTACTAAAACCAGGTGGTGTTTTAATGGTCTTAGAGTTTTCAAAAATTTATAAGCCATTTGAAAAATTCTATGATTTATATTCGTTTAAGCTATTGCCATTTATGGGTAAACTAGTTGCTAATGATAGTGAAAGCTATCAATACTTAGCAGAATCAATTCGTATGCACCCAGATCAAGAAACTTTAAAGCAAATGATGTACGACGTTGGTTTTGCTAAGGTGAAATACCATAATCTAACTTTTGGTGTAACAGCACTACATAAAGGTTATAAGGCATAATGCTAAACTCTTTTGCCGTAAAAGCAATCAATTTATTGCTTGATGCTAATATTGATACTAAATCATTACTTGCTAAATATTCAACTAAGATTGTTAAAATAAATTTACCGTTAGTAAGTGTGCAATTTATTATCGCAAGTGATGGCGGAGTTGAAACTGAGTCTGAGGCGCCAGATTGTACAATCAATATACCTCTATCTACTGCATCCCATGTAATCCATAAAAATGAACTAAAAACATATAAGTCATTGGATATAGAGGGGGATAAGACTCTAGCTAAAGATTTATTAGAAATTTTAGCTACTATCAAAGTCACGCGAGTGCTATACCTATCTGATAATCCGTTAATGAATATGTTTGCAGTGCAATTAGAAAAGATATTAACTAGCTTGGTTGATTATGCCAAGATGGTGTCAGATAATGCTGCGAGCTCAATTAGCCAATATGTGCAGTATGAGAGTAATGAAGTTGTAGATAAATTTGATTTAGATAAATTTAGCAAGGAAGTTGATGAGTTAAATTCTCGTTACGAATTATTAGCTAAGCGAGTAGAAAGAATATCACAGTAGCATGAGAGCATTTAGACTACTAAAAATTATTATTACATTTAAACGCTATGGCTTATTTGATATTCTTAAAATTAGCAATAAAACTAGCAAATTTGCTGCGTGCCTAAATTTAGCATTATGGTTTATTCCGCAAAAATGTAAAAAATCTCCATTGCCAATAAGACTTCGTTTAGCTTTTGAGCATCTTGGTCCGGTATTTGTAAAGTTTGGTCAGCTATTATCCACGCGTCCGGATTTAATTCCCAATAATTATTTAAATGAACTATCAGTTCTACAAAGTAATGTAAAGCCATTTGATGCGAAATTATCTCGCCAAATTATTGAGACTTCATTATCTAGCTCAATAGCTGATGTGTTTGTTGAATTTAGTGATGAGCCCGTTGCCTCAGCGTCTATTGCTCAAGTTCATTATGCTAGATTAAAGCACAATAATCAAGAAGTTGCTATTAAAGTACTTCGCCCTGGTATTCAAAAAATAATTGCTAAAGATATTAAATTGATGCGCTCCGTATCATGGGTAGTAGAGAAACTATTTAGCGATGGTAAAAGACTTCGCCCACAAGAAATAGTAAGTGAATTTGAAGCAACTATTTACCAAGAGCTTGATTTCCTCCAAGAGGCAGCAAACTGCACTGAATTACGTCGCTTACACAAAAATGATAAGCATATTGTTATGCCAGAAATTTATTATGATTATACTTCACGTGATGTAATTGTCATGGAGTGGATGCATGGTACGCCAATTTCTGACATTGCGGTATTAAAAGCAAAAAATATTGACTTGGTGAGATTGTCACATGCTGGGGTTGAGATATTCTATACCCAAGTTTTTCATTATGGATTTTTCCATGCCGATATGCATCCTGGGAATATTTTATGCTCTAATGATGGGAAATATGTCGCTCTAGATTTTGGGATGGTTGGATGCTTGTCAGAAGATGATAAACGTTATTTAGCAATTAATATTTTGGCATTTTTCAATCGAGACTACAAAAAGGTTGCTGTTACACATGTCGAGTCAGGTTGGGCACCAAAAGATACCCCTATTGAACAGTTTGAAAATGCAATTCGTGCAGTGTGCGAGCCTATTTTTAATAAACCATTGTCACAGATTTCTTTTGCGCAAGTTTTGATTAATTTATTTCAGGTATCACGTAGATTTGGAGTAATTGTTCAGCCACAGTTGATTCTTCTACAGAAAACTATTGTTAATGTAGAGGGTATGGGACGTATTCTTAATCCTGAGCTTGATTTATGGAAGACAGCAAAGCCTATTTTAAATAAATGGCTACGCGAACAAATGGGTATTAAAGGATTTATTCGTAACATTAAAGATGAATTGCCGTATTGGTCATACATGATACCGCAAATTCCACGTAACTTCGCGCTTACTATGCAAAAATTGCAAGATTCAGACCAGTTAAATCAAAATTATAAAAAATTAGCGAATGATTATCGTCGGATGAATTTAGTATTAATGGTGGTTGTTGCAGGATTGGTGACATTTTTGATGGTTAAATTTTAATGAAATTCGCAGTTATATTTGATAATAATAGCTATAAAATTGTTAGCCTACAAAAAGTAGAAAAGAAGCATGCTGAAATTAGTTACCTAAATGATACAGCAATCAAGAAAATTAAATTAGATAACTTGATTCTTGAGTTTGATGTTCCAAGTGTCTCTATTGTTGACACGATTAATAATGTTGCTCAAGAAGTTGATTTAGATTTACTCTGGGAATTATCACAAGATAGTCAAATATGGAGCTTAGATGATTTAACTGATCTAAATTTTGGTGATAATAGTATAGAGCATCGCATTGGTTTGTTTTTTGCAATGTGCGAACCATCAGTTTATTTTAGCTGTGTTAATAAAGAAATCAAACGTCATAAAGCAGAAGAAGTTGCTGAGTGCAAATCACAAATTGCTAAACAGAAGGCTTATCAAGAGAGATTTGATGCAATTTATACATCATTGATGAATTTAGCTAAGCCAAGCTGGGATATAGAGCCGCTAAATTTGATTAGTAAGCCAGATAAAAACTCATTAGAATATAAAGCTGCTTTGAAAGCAACCAAAGAATTAAAGTTGTCACTTATTGAATTATTTTTTAAAATTGGCTATATTTCTTCGATTGAGGATATGATGGAAAGTTCGTTTATTAAACAGTACTTTCCTGATGGAACTGAGTTAGCCGATTTTGCTATTAATGATCATTCTGAAGATATTCCATTTAATGAGAGCCGGTGTGTATTTTCTATAGATGAACTCATGACAACAGAAATTGACGATGCATTCTCGCTGTCAAAAGAAGATTATGGCTGGTTAGTTGGAATACATATTTCAGCCCCTTCATTAAATAATCAGCTACTAAATATTGCTAGTGAGCGCTTATCGACTGTATATTATCCAGGTAAGAAAATCACGATGTTACCTGAAAATGTGATTTCGCATTACAGTTTGGATCAAGGCAAAACCTTACCTGTTGTGAGTATTTATTTTAAGCTTGGTTGTGACTTGGAGATAATGGAGCACTATTCAAGTTTAGAGCGAGTAATAGTTAAAGATAACCTACGCACAGAAAATTTGGAAAAGTACTTTAATACCGATAGCCTAAGTGTTGAGCATGGCTACCCATATGAGAAAGAATTGAAGCTTCTTCATAAATTTGCTAAATCATTAGAAGCCAAGCGTGGTCGAGAGAGTGTTAATCAATTGATGGTTGATTATAGTTTTGCTTTTGATGAGACTGGAAGAATTAGCGTTAAATCACGTATTCGTGGTAATCCAATTGATAAGTTGGTTAGTGAATTAATGATTCTAGCTAATGGTACTTGGGGTAGGATGCTTACCAATTCATTTATACCTGCGGTATATCGAGTAAAACAACATATGCAGCCAGTAGTAATGACGTTAACACCAAATTCACATATCGGGCTAAATGTTGACTATTATACTTGGGCGAGCTCTCCACTACGTCGTTCGGTTGATTTGATTAATCAATCACAAATTATTAGTCTATTAACTAAGTCTAAACCGCTATCAGCAACAGATTACGCTGTTGCAAACATTGTTGATTCATTTGATGATGTGTATGGTGCATATTTGAAATTTCAAGATAATATGGAGCGTTATTGGTCACTTCGTTATCTTGAGCAAGAAAAAATTACCAAAATTAAAGCAACATTTACCTATAGAAATAATGTCCAGCTTGATGGTGTACCGATTGTTTTAGATATGAGTACACAGATGAAAGCATTGCCGCAAGGTAGTGAAATTATGCTTGCGATTGATAACTTAAACTTTATCAATCAAACCTTTGATTACAAATTGATAGTGTAATTATTCGCATTATTAATTGGTGGAGATTATCATGCCAGTAAAAATTCCCAATAATTTACCTGCAACTGAAATTTTAACAGATGAAAATATCTTCGTAATGACTGAAGATAGGGCGGCTAATCAAGAGATTCGCCCATTGAAAATAGCGATATTAAATTTGATGCCAAATAAAGTTGTGACTGAAACACAGCTGCTACGTTTACTTGGAAATACTCCCTTACAAATTGAAGTATCATTTATTGGCACCTCAACTTATCAATCAAAAAATACTTCTGCTGAACACCTAAATAACTTTTACGTATCTTTTGCTGATATTAAGTCGCAAAAATTCGATGGCTTGATTATTACTGGTGCACCTGTTGCGCATATTAATTTTGAAGATGTGGAGTACTGGCAAGAGCTATGCGAAATAATGATATGGAGTAAGACTAATGTGTTCTCAACGCTACACTTATGCTGGGGTACACAGGCTGGATTATATTTTCATTATGGTATTAAGCGGCATCGTCTAGAAAATAAAATGTTTGGCGTGTTTAAGCACGTGGTTAAGCAAAAGTTAACTAAGCTTATGCGTGGATTTGATGATGTGTTTTATGTACCGCATTCACGCTATGGAGTTAATTTAAAAGAAGATATTCTAAAGCATCCAGAGTTAATTATTCTGTCTGAATCTGATGAATCTGGAGTGTATTTGATTGCAACGGATAACTATCGCCAGGTGTTTATTACCGGGCACTCAGAATATGATACTAACTCTTTACGCGATGAGTATATACGTGATGTTGAGTCTGGCCTAAAAATTGATGTGCCAAAAAATTATTTCCCTGATGACAATCCAAATAACCCACCATTATCTAATTGGCGCTCTCATGCGAATTTGCTCTTTGCTAATTGGTTAAATTATTGTGTTTATCAAGAAACTCCATTTAGTTTGGATGAGGTCTAAAAATCGCTGCCAAATAATGGCAGCTATTTTTTATTGTGCAAGTGCAATATGCAAATATACGTAAGTATTGCCTATGTTTGTTATAATAAAACCAATTGAATATTTATTATGGTTTAACTAAGATGAAGTATGAAATTCACAGAGATGAAACTGGTGGGAAGTATATAGAGCTTGAGATAGAAGGTTATGATATTATCAATAATCCTATCTTAAACAAAGGTCGTTCATTTACACCTGATGAAAGAGCAGCATTGCATTTGAGGGGGATTGTTCCACCAGCATATTTGCCTCTAGAAGAGGTGGTTGATAAAAACTATCAAATTGTTTTGAATAGCCCAAATGACTTAGAGCGCCACATTTTTTTACGTAATTTACAAGATCGTAATGAAACATTATTTTATGCAATGTTGGCAAAATACACAGAAGAAATTATGCCAATGGTATACACACCTGTTGTAGGTCAGGCGTGCCAGAAATTTGGACAGATTTATCGCCGTGCTCGTGGTGTATTCATCAGTTATCCAAATCGCAATTTTATTGATAATATTCTTGAACATGCCCAATTTGATGATGTTGAAGTAATTGTTGTATCTGATGGTGAGAGAATACTTGGGCTTGGAGATCAAGGTGCTGGTGGAATGGGGATTCCAATTGGTAAATTATCTCTTTATACTGGTTGTGCTGGCATTGCTCCACAAAAAACATTACCAATTATTTTAGATGCCGGTACGGATAATGAGGCATTACTAAATGATCCATTATATTTGGGTTGGCGTCATAAACGTGTGCGTGGTGCTGAGTACGATGATTTTGTTGACCAATTTGTGAGTGCTATTAAAAAACGCTTTCCTAATGTATTATTGCAATGGGAAGATTTTGCACAGAACAATGCTTTAAAATTATTAAATAAATATCGTAATGATATGTGTACCTTTAATGATGATATTCAAGGTACCGCATCAATTGTGGTTGGCGCTTTGCTGTCTGCAAATAAGGCTTCAGGATTAGAGCTATCACAACAGCGTATTGTAGTTGTTGGTGCTGGTTCTGCTGGAGTTGGTATTTCAAATCTAATTGTTGATGCCTTAGTTGACAGCGGTATGTCTCGTGATGATGCGTACAAATCATTCTATCTAGTTGATCGTTATGGTTTAATTACAGATAATATTGAAAGCTTAGATTTTCAAAAGCCATTTAGTCGTAATCTTAGCGATGTAGCTAATTGGAGTGTGGCTGATGGTAAAAACATTACACTACTTGAAACAGTTAAAAATGCCAAAGCAACGATGATGATTGGTGTTTGTGCTCAAGGTGGTATTTTTACTCAAGATATTATTGAGGCAGTTGCTAAAAATTGTGAACGTCCAATTGTGTTTCCATTATCTAACCCTACCGAAAAAGCTGAGGCTAATCCGCATGATGTTTTAAATTGGACTAATGGTAAGGCTATAGTGGGTACCGGTACGGCATTCCCATTATATGATACTGGGCATGGGTTACGTAGGATTGATCAGGTAAATAATTCATATATTTTCCCTGGTCTTGGTTTGGGGGTTTTGGTAGTTAAAGCTCGTCAAGTTACTGATAAAATGTTTTTAGTGGCATCTAAAGCATTGGCTGAATTATCTCCAGCGGCAAAAGATCCAAATGCAAATTTATTACTACCATTACGCGAAGTAAGTAAAGTTTCACGTCATATTGCTTTTGCCGTTGCGAAAGAAGCTGTTGCTTCTGGATTGACTGATTATAAAAATTTATCGGATTTTGATATAAAAGAAATGATAAAAGATTATGTTTGGGAGCCTGTATATTTACCTTATCGTAAAAAAGCTAAATAGCTCTAGTTTAAAAAGTGTCAGTTAATTGACACTTTTTTATTCCACCATATAACTAACTAATTCTTTATATTCATCAATGCTATTATTGTGAATTAATTTGGTAGTAAGAGTTTGTCTCCATAATTTTGCATGTTTGCACCCATGGTATAGACCTATCATGTGTCGGGTTGCATAATGTAGCTTACCGTGATTTTCTAAAATATTCTCTAAGTATGGAATCATTTGTGTAGCAACTTCAAAACGTGTTTTAATTGGTTTGCTACTACCAAAATACCTTTGATCAAAATCAGCAAATAAATATGGGTTGTAGTATGCCTCACGACCTAGCATTGCACCATCAACTTGAGATAGGTGAGTGTCTATATCATTGGTAGTCTTAATGCCACCATTTATAAGTATATGTAAATTAGGGAAGTCTTGCTTTAATTGATATACATAATCATATTTTAATGGAGGTACATCACGATTTTGTTTGGGGCTTAGTCCTTTTAGAATTGCATTACGCGCATGGACAATAAATTTTGTGCAGTTAGTGCGTTCACTTAAATATCGTACAAAATTTGCTACGAAATCATAGCTGTATTCATAATCTAAGCCGATGCGGTGCTTTAAAGTTGTTGGTAAACCTGTTGCTTCATTTATTGCGTTAATGCATTCACTGACTAATATTGGATCAGACATCAATGATGCGCCAAAATTACCGACTTGTACTTTGTCTGATGGGCATCCACAATTTAGATTAAATTCAGTATAACCATGCTCTTTGGCAATAATTGCAGCTTGTGCTAATTTTTCAGGGTTTGACCCACCTAGTTGCAAAACAAGATGTTGCTCATCTTGATTAAATTCAAGCAATTTATCTCGTTGTCCGTGAATTATTGCATCAGCAACTAACATTTCAGTATATAAAACAGTATGCTGACTAATTAAGCGCATAAAATAACGGTAATGCCTATCTGTCCAGTCTAGCATTGGTGCAACTGAAATTTTTTCAAAATACATGTAATTTGAGCCTTTTGACTATATTGACTAATTTTATTGCGCTATTTTACTTTAATGTAAGATTGGTAATTAAAATTTCCTAAATGCATAATCTCTGTAGTTAATAGCATTAGATGTAATGTGTTGTAAAAATACCAAAATAAGTTATATTTTTTACAAAATATAGTTGTTGTGTTTTATATATTATGCTACAATCATGGCATCTTGATTAAGTTAGGTGTCAAGTTGGTGTAAATTATGAAATTAAAAAGTATAAAAGCTAAGCTAAGGAATTTGAGAATGAAAAAATTTTTTTCAACGATTAAATTAATCGTAAATACAATGGCTAATGCTGGTGAGGTGGAATCTAAAATATATAGAATAGCTTCCCGTAAAGCAGATATAAACTAAGCCTAAGAAGATATAAAAAAGCCTTGCAATAATTGCAGGGTTTTTTTATATTGTGATCATGTCGTCATCTCTTTCATTGTTAACTATCTCTTTTGTATCTTGCTGATAAAGTTCGTAATCAAGTCCTAATTTTTCAATCATCTGTTTATAAGCGTGATATCGTTCTTCACTCATCTCTTGTGATTGTTTTTTTCTGAAGTTTTTATTTTGTTTTTGAACTAATTTTACTAAAATATTATCAAAGAAAAAATGATTATCACGAAGTATTTGCTCAATTTCAGATACTAAGTTATTGGTCTTATAAAAGCCAGAGTTATTATTACAAAATAGTATTACGGTATTGTTATCGTTGTCAATTGCGCCACATTTACAAATCCCATTTAGATATGCTAATTCTTTAAATAAAACTTTGTTTACTTCTTCAACTTTTTGACAGGTTTGTAATAAGCTAGTGTAGCGATTACTTGTGTTTAAAGTGGTTGCAATGTCTTGAAATGCGTATTTTTGATTCTTCATTGTTATTCTATAAATTTATCCATAGAAATCACATTATACTAGGATGCACTATGTCTTTGTGTGTAATTTGCTATAATTAAACTATAGGATTTATTTTACGGAGAGTGCTATGCATCAACACGAGTACACTTATCAACTTTTACCAATTCCATCAGGACAAATAGGTTATATTGCAATAGGTGAAGATTTTTTGCCACCAATGGTATTGATTGTTGGGTATTCTGGTAATTTATTACATTGGAATAAGCAATTTGTCTTAGAGTTAGCTAAATATTTTCGAGTTTATTTACTTGATAATCGTTTAGTTGGTGAAACTAGAAGCAGTAATGAGGGGTCGATTAAAGGTATGGCTGATGATATAGCTGAGTTTATTGATGTAATGAATTTGCAAGACGTAAAAATTGTTGGCTGGTCAATGGGTGGGATTATTGCACAAAATTTGGCAATGAACTATCCTGATAAGGTTACTGGTATTTCTTTGCTTGGTAGTTTGCCTGATTATACTTTCACTCATGGTTCGCTACATGATTTGGTAACTAATTTACGAGAAAAGCCATCTAAAGAAAATCGTGATAAGCTAATACAGTTATTCTATTCAGAGGAATTATCTATAGATTTTAGGAAATATTTGGCGCAAAACACATTACGTATTCCAGGGTATATTTATCCATTTAATCAAGATGCACAAGCGCTACAAAGTTCTTCAGTAGAGAAATATAAGATTGAGTACTCATTGCTTAATAAAATCGAGCAAAAGACCTTGATATTTACCGCTAAGAACGATTTGGTTAATAAACCAGAAGCAAGCCATTTACTACATAATTTGATACCAGATTCACAATTAATTAGTTATGCAAATGGTGGGCATTTTTTTGTTAATTATCATCCAATCAACGTTGCTGAACATATCATTAATTATTTTGGGGTAGATAATTTATGTTAACTACCGCACAAGCATTGCTTAAGCGTAAATCAGTTAGAGCTTTTTTAGATAAACCAGTTGTTCGTGAATTAGTTGAGCAAATTTTAGAGCATGCTAAATATGCACCATCTGGTACCAATACTCAGCCATGGCAAGTAGTGGTTGTATCTGGGGCTACTAAACAAAAACTTGATAATGCATTGATTCAAGCATTTCGTGATGGTAAAGCTAAATCGATGGACTACAAATATTACCCTGAGGAATTGACGCCAGATATGAAAAAGCGCCGCTTAGCTTGTGGTTTACAGATGTTTCAAACCTTGGATATTAAACGAGTGGATACTGAAAAGCGATTAGCTCAGTGGGAGTTAAATTATTCAGCATTTGGTGCACCGATTGCTATGTATGTTTTCATGCCGAAAATTGTTGAGAAAGGCTCTTTTCTTGATTGCGGAATGTTTATTCAGTCTATAGCATTAATGGCAACTAGTCTTGGACTTAGTACATGTATTCAAGCAGCATTAGCAGAGCATGCTGGTATTGCTCGTGATAATTTGGGTATGAGTGATGACATGCTTCTAGTGTGTGGTATTGCGCTCGGCTATGAAGATATATCAGCTGTAGTTAATAGTTACAAAACAACACGAGAAAAATTAGTTAATTTCGTACAGTTTCTTGATTAAAGAAATATTTCATTTAGTTTATAATATGAGTTCTACCTATTTAATTTAATATGAGAGTTGAGTTAAAATTATTTACTTAGTAAATTTATAAAAATAATATTATTCAATATTTTTGGACAATAATATGCAAGAAATTAATAGAAACCGTAATAAAGGATTAATGATGTTTTTCATTATTCCAATTGTCTGGGGATTAAGCTTTATAGTTACACATAATGCTGTACAAATAGTAAATCCAGGAGAGTTTGCCTTTTATAGGATGTTAACTGCTTCAATTTGTTTATTCCCATTTGCTATGAAGTACTTGAAAGAGATTAATATAAAAGTTATTCTATGGTCATTTGCCATAGCCGCCTGTGGAACTGGGAATATTTTATGTCAAGCTTTTGCGCTTAGTCAGGCTAATTCATCAAAGGTTGCCTTTTATGTGACTCTTAATATTTTATTTGTACCATTTATTGCAGTTTTATTTAGGGTGGCTAAATTAGAATTGCTAGAGATTGTTGCTGTTTTTATTGGTGTTACAAGTATTTTTATAAATTTTGGTGGTGATTTATCGATATTCTCTAGTGGGGATGCTTTTGGATTAATGGCAGCCTTATCAATTGCATTAAATATTGTACTAACTCAAAAGATGCTTCAACACTTACATGTAAGTAAGATATTGTTGACCTTTTTGAGCATCTTTTTTGGTGCCATTTTATTATTATATTTTCCGCTGCATCATAGCACAATAAGTATTATTTTTGATAATCATAGCGTTTTGTTTGCAGTGATTTATCAAGGTGCAATGGCTACTGCACTTGCATATTTTATCCAAATAAAATACCAAAAAGAAATTGGTGCGACTAGTGCGGCGTTAATAATGAATCTAGACCTAGCATTTGCTGCTATTTTTGGATATTTTAATCATGAAACTATGACAGTATTGCAGGTAGTTGCATGTGTAGTGGCATTTACTTCATCAGTATTTAAAGATAGTGTAATTTTTATTCGTAAGAAATATAAGCTTTAGCTTTAATCTTTACTCTTATGCTCTGCAAAAGAACAAGAGTTTTATAGTATATAAATGTTAGATTTCATCGAGTTGTTTACAGTTGTTAAAATAAATC
>RXKI01000144.1:2756-5217 GCA_003962895.1 Neisseriaceae bacterium | reverse complement strand
CATCAGGAATGTACGCTCTTTGATTGCTAATCTTTGTCATAGTTTATTAGTTGTAAACTCTGATTTCTATTGGTGTTCTGGAAAGTATTCCGTCAGTTGGGGTTGAGCCGTTTTTAGTACTTATCTGTACTATGCCTTCTACAGTTATCTCTTTACTGATTATAAAACCGCTAAATATCTGAGTATTTATTACGTCAAAGTACACCTTATTAATGTCTAACACAGGTGTGCAGATAAGTTGATACAAACCTGTAAATGACCTTTTAGGTGTTATGCTGAATCCTGGTATAGTATTTTCTAAAACTGTAGCTACAGGAGCGTTTGTTCCTGTTTGAGTTAATAAAGCTGTGTAGACTTTGTAAGGGGCTGCACCGCCCCCATTAAAATTTGCAGTTAACGCGGTTAATTTATCAAACGCATCTTGCAAATCTGTAGGAGCTACACCATCAATTTCTCCTATTTCTGTGAATAAAAAAGATTGTTTTGGTTGTCCGTATTCGTAAGCGTTAATTTTTCCTACTCCAATTTTGAAACTTGGAGCCAAATAACTCATTGATGTTGGTTGAACATCGGCTAAAACAGGAACAAGCGAAACAATTAGTTGATTTCCTGAAACATCGAAAGAATATTTTGCCATAGCTTATATTTTTAATTATCAAATTTTTCTATTATACTCAACAAAAGTATAAAAAAATTCTATAACATTTTTATTTTTGGTTATGTTTTTGATTATTACTACATTTGCTTACATTTAATCTAAATTTAATTATATGAGTGAAATTTTTTATTCTACCATAACAAATGGTGAAGATGCAAAACAAAAAATCAAAAATGGGGTAAATAAAGGAGCAAATGCTGTTGGTTCTACAATGGGTTATCGCGGTCAGTTATGTTTAATATCTAAAGGTGGTTTGCCAGACCCAACTAAAGATGGATATACTGTTTCGGAGGCAATATTTCTTGAAGACCCAGTTGAAAGCCTTGCGTGGGAAACTGTCAAGCAATCTGCTCAGAAAACAGTTGACGAAGCAGCGGATGGAACTACAGCGACTTGTGTATTAACTCAGGCATTTTTAAACAATTCATTTGATGAATTAGAAAAAGGCGAAAAGTCTGCAATTGAAATCAAGCAAGAAATCGAAAAGTCAAGAGATAAAATTGTGGCATATCTTGATGAACTTGCAATTCCAATTACAGATGAAATGATTTATCACGTTGCTAAAACTTCTGCAAATGGTGATGAAGAAATCGCACAACTTATTACTGATGCTTATAAACAAGCAGGTGAGAATGGTTCTGTTGGATTTGTAAACTCAAATAACGACAATACATTTATTGAGCATACAGAAGGTACTTTAGTAGAAAGAGGTTTTGTTAACGAGAGATTTGTTAACGTACATTCTACACAATCGGTAGTCTTGGAAGACAATCCATTAGTTTTAATTTCAAATATTAACTTCACTACGATTAAACAAATTGTTCCTTTCTTGGAGTTTGCTGTTCAGAATAATAGAGAGCTTTTAATCATTTCTGAACTTGATTACAATGTTGAGGAAGCTATATTAGTCAACAAAGTAAAATACAATCATAGATTTTGTATTGTTAAACCGCCTGCAATCGGGAAGAAACGTGAAGAGTTACTTATGGATTTGGCATTGGTTTGTAATACTGAAATGATTTCTTCACTTTCTGGAGCTGATTTTACAGGAAGAGAGGCGATGTACTTAGGTACGGCTAAATCAGTTGTTGTGACAAAAGAGAATACTGTTATTGTAAGACACGATGATACTCCAATAGAAGCTATTAATGGTAAAGTAGCTGAATTAAAAGAACAGGCTAAATTAGCTGACAAAAATTACGTTCTAAGAAAGAATATTGAAAGTAGAATAGCAAAACTTTCAGGTGGAATTTCTATGATTAAAGTAGGTGGTATTACTCCTGCTGAAGTAGAAGAGAAAATTGCTCGTGTAGATGATGCAGTTGGTGCGGTTCGTTCTGCTAAAGAAGAAGGTATTGTTGCAGGTGGTGGAATGGCTTTATTATCGGCTATTGATAAATTAGACTTAGATGAAGTTACTAAAAAATCTATCTCGGCACCATTTATGCGAATTTTAGCTAATGCTGATTTTAAATTACCTTTGGCTAAAGAAGAAAAAGTTTGGTCTTTAAAAGAAATTGTGAAAGTTTTGTTCAATTGTTTTAAAGAAGACGATGTAATCACATTGAAAGCACCGAATTATCCAAACGGATATGACGTAAAAAACTTCAAAGAGGTAAATATGTTTGATGCAGGTATTATTGATGCTAAAAAAGTGGTAAAAAACGCTTTGATTAATTCTATTTCCGCAAGTAATACTTTACTACGTTCAGCAAATGTTTTAACTTATAAAAACAAATAGAAAATGAAAGCACTTAACTATGTAGTGATTGTAAAAGAATCACATATCGAAAATATTACTGC
>RXKI01000144.1:0-2706 GCA_003962895.1 Neisseriaceae bacterium | reverse complement strand
AATTGATATTACATCAGAATCAGATAAAAATGAGAAATACCGAAAAGGTACTATTGTGAGTTTTGGTGAACTTTGTCCTAAAGTTGATGACAAGCATACAATAGAAATTGGTCAAGAAGTTTTGTTTGATAATTACAAGGCATCGGATTTAATTATTGATGGTGAGCATTACAAAACTTTTTACTACGCTGACTTAGTAGCCTTAATCTAATTTTCTGAATATTGTTTAAAAGAAAAAGCCTTGACGTAATATCAAGGCTTTTTTAATTTTAGATCAATTTTTGTTACTTCCCTAAGAAATCTTTTGAAGTTTTAAACTTCACTACTTTTCTTGAAGCAATTTTTACGACTTCACCTGTGCTTGGAACTCTACCCATTCTCTCTTTTGTTATTTGAGTTTTGAATGTTCCAAAACCTTGAAGAGATAGTACTCCATCTTTTTCAGTTCCTTTTGCCATGTGTTTTAATGTAGCATCAACAACAGATGTTGCTTCTGCTTGTGTAATTCCTGTTTCTCTTGAAACCTCTTTTACTAATTCTGCTTTTGTCATTTTATTTAAAATTTACTTGGTTACTTTTTCTTTTTTTCTTTGGCTACAGAAAAATCTACGTTTCTTGGATTGATGTAATCTTTTCCATCGATGTCAATGTAATCTGATTTATGCATTACCATTCCTTCAAATTTTGAGCTTAAACTCGCTACTTCAAAAAGCACATTTTTATCGTGAAACTTGTGCTTAACTTTCTTGTTGATTAATTGTTCTGTGTTCATTTTTACTTGGTTTTTAATTATTATCTGTTGGAACAATAGTGTCCGCGTTCTTTTTACCTGATTTAATTTGCTTGGCTTCGCGTTCTATTGTGTTTACTATTGTTTGGATTTCCGCAATCATTAAGTCTTCTGTTATTTCATTCTTGTCAAGTTTTTGAATTTCATTGAAAGTTTTATAGAATCTTGTAATTCTAGCTACCATTTGATTTGATAACATATACTTTCCTGTATCTTTTACTGTTTCTCCTCCTTTTTTTCCAATAATAGTTTTAATCACTTTTCGAATGTAACCTTTATCTAAGAAATGCTTAAAAATAGCCACTTGCTTCTCTAATTGAAGACTTGCTATATAATTAAACTCTTCTCTTGTAAAAGGTCTGTTATCGTAGAAAAATAAGGCTAATTTTAAATCACGAGATGTCATTCCAAATTTAATACCACAATATCTAAGAACTATTTGCAAATACTTTAATTCGTAAAACTCTCGCTGATTAACTTGTGAAAGTTCTTGTGATGAAAAGTAATGTCTTAGTTTTAACTTCCTTGCTTCTTCTTTTCTTTTTCTGAGTTGCCCTGAAAAGCTATTATCGATTATCGCTTGGTCTTCAGGAGTAAGTACTCTATAGTTTTTAGTTCGAATAACATACTGCTCATGAGTTTCTCCTTCGCGTACTTTCAAAAACTCTTCTCGTTTATCTAATTGGTATTTGCTTAATCCGGTTTCTACGTTAGAATGTTTTTTTCTAACCAATACCTCGTGCTTTTTACCATTTTTCAACTTCATTCGCCTTTTACCTGGTCCGCGAACTTTCTTTTTAGGTTTTTCTTCTTCGTTTTCCATACTAATTCCATTTAAAAGCCATGATTTGTTCAATCTTAGCATGAATAGATTCTTCAGATTCAGCTACAACGTATTCTCTACAACCTGAAATAACTATGCAACATAAATGATTTACAGGTCTTACATGGTCGATATGATAAAAAGTTTTTAATACTAATCTTTTTATCATATAGTTAGTTTTTAGTAGTTAATCTTTCGTAAAATTCTTCAACACTTATATTTTCAACTTTTCCGAACTCAAGGAACCAACAGAAATGTTCAATCTCACAAAACCCATCTTCATCAACCGGAAACCAAATTCTCAATAACTCAATTATCTTTTTGTACAAGTTTTCGTTGTCATACAAATTGCAATCTTCTGTACTGAAAATTTTACCAATGCTTTCTGAATGTAATTTGTCCTTTTCGTATTGAATACGCATTGATTCAATAGCTTCTATAAAAGTTTGTTTTTCGATCATATTACAAATTTAGTTTTTTTATTATTTCTGCCAAAACTCCTACACAAATACTGTTACCTGCTTGCTTGTATGCTTGTGAATCTGAAACATCCCAAACAAAATCTTTAACTTCTGGTATTCCAAAATTAAAGTCCATAAGTTTGAAACATTCGAGAGGTGTAAGTCTGCGGATTCTTTGATTTGAAAAATGTGCTGTTTTTGTTGCTTTATAGTCAGTTGCTAATAAAGTAGGGCATAAATCTTTTGGACCATCGTATTCTAATTTTTTAGAAAATGGATGAACTGAAACTCCAACTAATTCTTTTTGATTTGAATTTGTAGCTAACCCACTTCTTGAACTTCTTAAAGCGGGTGCGAATTCCGTATATTCTCTTGGACTTTCTTCTCCAAAATCATTAGTTAAATCATAAACCACTACATTATCTTTTTGAACAGTAGTCAAAGCATTTGAAGTTCCGTTTTCATTAATTTCTAACATTTGCTCCGTTTCTAAACCTGACTTTCTGCTTTTTGGGTTTTCTGGATTTCTACCACGAATTGCTCCAATCTTTATTCCTTCACCTTTATTAGTTGATAGCGTAGGTGAAATTCCGTTTTCTGAAAAAACATTTCCATTCATTCCGTTTCCAGAT
>RXKI01000095.1 GCA_003962895.1 Neisseriaceae bacterium | reverse complement strand
GGTTATGAGAGTGCAGGGAATACTCCGGGTAGTAGATTTGGTAGTGTGACTTGGATAGATGAATCAGGTTTATGGTTATTTGGTGGAGCCGGTTATGATATCGATAGTGGTAGTGCTGTTAACTTTTTAAATGACTTATGGCTTTACAATCCAACCACGCATCAGTGGGCATGGATGAGTGGTAGCAATCAAGCAGGTCAAATTGGAATTTATCCAGCTGCGCCATATCCATCTGTTGATTATGAGAGCGCTGGAAATATGCCTGGTGCTAGACGTTATAGTGTAAGTTGGACTACGGAGTCTGGCTTATGGCTGTTTGGTGGATATGGACGTGGTAGCTATTTAAATGACTTATGGCTTTATAATACTAAAACTCACCAATGGGCATGGATGGGTGGTAGTAAGCAAATAAATCAATACGGAGTATATCCAATTGGTTCAGGATTTGAGAGTGCTGCTAATATGCCTGGGTCTAGGTATTCTAGCATTAGCTGGTCTACAGAATCAGGTTTATGGTTATTTGGCGGGATTGGTTATGATATCGATACTGGTAGTGCTTCTAACTATCTAAATGATTTATGGCTATTTAATCCACCAAATGTACAGAGTTTGCCACCAACCTAGGGAGCTATTAATCCAATAGCAATGGTTAAATAATCGGCAAGAATTTCTTGCCGATTATTGAATTAATGCAAAGTGTTAATTGCTATAAAGAGCAACTAAAGTTAGTTAACGTTAGTAGTTTTGAATAATTAAGTTGATATGCAACAGAAAACCAATCATAAGTCACATCGTTTAACTGTGTTACAAACAATCCGAAGGATTAGTTTTGCAATAATTATTTTTATGTTACTTGGATTATTCCAATTATTGATTTTAGTGGTTCCATTTCACTTTTACGCTCGCAAGTTAGATAAAAAATATACTATTGATGCTAACCATGTGGATAATCGACTAGCGAGTGGTTATTCGCGATTAATTGGACGCATGGTTACTAATATAGCTAAAATTACACCGTGGCCAAGTAAATGTTTAGTTCAAGCTTTAACAGTGAAATTTTTATTACGAAAACTCAGAATCTCTAGTGAGATGTTTATTGGTGTAGCCATTGATGATGAGCAAAAATTTTCAGCTCATACGTGGGTAAATGTTGGAGAATTTACAGTGGTTGGTGGTGTTAATAGTGCTGATAAATTTAAAGTAATGAAAATATTTAAGGATACCTATGATTGTTGATAGCATTGACGCTTTAACTCTAGCTGAGGTAAATAATGTGTTACCTAATCAAATAACTATCTTTGGGTTAACTGTTCAATTAATGTGGCAACCAATAGAATTAAAACCACAATCCGAATATGAATGTACTCCTGAGCATTTTTATCTAAATATTTGTGATGTTGCCGCATATTGGGTGAATCCACAGTTAAATCAAATTATTATTGAACGTGTAGATGCCACGATTAATTATACAATAGTATCTACTTGGTTATTTGGCACAGTGATGGCATATTTATTGCAATATCATGGATATCTCGTATTGCATGGATCTGCAGTGCTAATTAGTCAACAAGCGGTTATTTTTAGTGGTGACAGCGGAGCTGGTAAATCAACAACAGCAGGAGCTTTGGTTAAAAAAGGCTATCCTTTATTGACAGATGATGTTGTAGTGGTAAAAACTTTGGCAGATGGAACAATGGTTCTAATTCCAGGCCCTCCAAAGTTAAAGCTATGGGCGGATGCGCTTACTCTGTTAGAGCACGACTCTAATGGATTACAACCAGTAGTGAATAAGAGAGATAAATATCAATTTCCAACAGATAATCATGAAGTGAAACTTTATCCGATTGGGAGATTTTATGAGCTAAATCCAGATACCATCGTTAAAGGAATCAGTTGTGATGAGTTATTTGGCATTGATAAACTACATATATTAATAAAGAATACTTATCGATATAACATGCTTAAACCATTGAATCAACTCTCAATACACTTTAAAAGTTGTAGTAAGTTAAGTACTCAAATTAATGTTTTCCAAATAAGACTTTTAAGGGATTCTCAAAGTATGGCAAAAATCATCGATCTAGTAGAGAATCATACAGCTAAGATAAATTAAAAGAAGGTAAGAATGTTAGAAATAAATCCTACAAAAAAAATCCAACGAATAGACAAAGATGTAACCGAAACCGAGGTTGAGGGTAGCGTTGTACTACTACATATTGAAAATGGTCAATACTATAATTTTAATAAAACAGGTTCTGATTTGTGGAATGGTTTGGCACAGCCGCTGAGTATGAATGAGCTTGTGAAATTAATTGTTGATAAATATTCAATTACTACAGATGATTGTCAAAAAGATATACTTGTCTGGTTAAATGATGCCTTTGAACATAAATTAATACAATTTGTGGATTGATTTAATTGTCAAATAAATTAATTATTTCACCAGAGTTAAAGCTTATTATAGCGATTTTAACTGAGCATGTAGATCTAACTATTTCAATGGATTTGAATTGGAAATATTTTGTTGAACTTTTAATTCGCCATCGAGTAATTGAGCAAGTTTACACGCGGTTGAAAAATGAGAAATCAGTTCCTGAATCGGTTAAACAACAACTTGATGTTATTTGTCAGAAACAGCGACTACACTTGTTGATGCTTAGTGGTGAAGTAGTTCGCCTGAGCCGCCGATTAACTGAGGTTGGAGTAAATTATGCAGTTGTGAAAGGTGTTCCACTATCGGTTAATGCTTATGGTGGTATAACAAAACGTCATTGCAAAGATATAGATTTGTGGGTTGATTGGGCTGATTGGGATAAAGCTATTGCGGTAATGAGTAGTTGTGGTTATCAACAAACGAGACCTAGTTATTCATTAACTGGATTTAAACGAGATTATTATCTCAAACGAAATCATGATTTTGAGTTTTTTAACCCACAGAAAAATGTTCAGGTTGAGCTAATGTTTAGGGTTTCATACTTAGGTGTGGATTTCCCAAATTTATTGCAGATACCATTAAAACTATGTGAGATTAACGACAATCAGATAATGACATTGGATGACACTTATCATGTATTGCTCTTGATTGTCCATGGGGCAATACATACATGGCATCGCTTACGATGGCTATTAGATATTTATTTGTTAATTCAACAACAGAAAATTGATTTGGATAAATTGTTGGTATTAGCTGAGCAATTTGAGTGTCAACATATGGTTGTCCAATGTTTATGGCTGATAAGAGAGATATTTGGCTTAGAGACTCAAGAGATGCAATTACAAGTGAACAAAATTACTAGCAAAGATTTAAAGATAGCTAGATTGTTGTTCGAATTTATAGTAGCAGATTATGAATTAACAGGTGGTCATGGCATTTTTAATCGAATGTTTTATAAGTATCGCGGATACTTAATGCAGATAACACCTCCAAAACAAAGATGGCGTGTTATTAAAAATGATTTGTTTAAAATAGATAAAATTTTTTCTTCTATTAATTTACCACGTGGGTTTGGGTTTTGTTATTATTTATTGTATCCATTGTTTGTACTTAAATATGTTATTAGACGTAATTTTTAGTGGCCTGGTTGTAAATGAGAATTATTATTGTATTTATTTTAGTACCTATGAGCAAAATATACATTGATAAAGCATAATTTTTCATTTATACAATTTCTAGGAAATAGTGCAAATGACAATTCACATTAAAAGTTGTAATTGGGGAGGTATTAATCTAGGGTCTATTGAATTTTACTCACCAAACGTAGAACTGCTAGAGCAATTATCTCATGGTAAATTACATGGTGCATGGTGGAAAGACTATTATCAACCATTTGCGTTATTAATTGTAGATAAGCAAAAAGGTAAAACTCAACTTATTCGTGATCACCTTGGTCAAGAGCCGTTCTTTTATTATTTTAATGATGATGAATTAATTGTAGCAAGCTCAATCCCTGAGATAATTGAACAATTAGGTACACCTACGGTAATAAACCGCCAAGAAATCATAAATACATTAGCAAGTTCTTATTTAATAATAGATAAATATAGTGATGAGACACATTATCAGTCTATTTTGCGTGTAGAACCTGGAGCCGTTTTAACTATTGTCAATCAAAAAATCATTAAACATAAGTATTGGGAGTTATCTGCCGAATGTCCAAAAATATACTATAGGAATGACGCTGATTATTTAGAACACTTCAATGAATTAATTCATGAAGGTGTCAGAATAATGTTACCTGATAATCATATGTCAATTGCGGCTGAATTTAGTGGTGGATTAGATTCGTCAACAGTAATTAGTGCACTTCGTCAAAATCATGTTGATCCGCATTTATTTATACATACATCGTTAAAACAAAATGACTCGGATGAGTCTTTTAAGGCTCATGAAGTTATAAAGCATTATGGATTGTCTAAAGTTACTCAGGTTAATGCTGATAAATTTTATTTAGAGGATGTACTTCAAAAATGCGCTAGAGTATTTGCAGGGATGCCTCATTATCTATTTCCAATTGGGGCGAATAATGTTCATGAAGCGGTATCAAATACAGGGCACAAAGTTTTATTCTCTGGTTTTGGTGGTGATGAGTGTGTATCTGGGCATGCACTAATGCGATTTACTCTTCGAGAGTGTTTAGGTAATAATTACTTTTCTAATGCCTTAAATGAATTACAGCAATCATACGTTGTTAATGGAAAACCTATACCAAGTCAAATTCGTTTGATATTTACATTGCTAACAAGTCGATTTCCATTTTTATCTGTATCCAAGCGCACAATAAAAGAATTACCTCTAAGGCTGCAACATTTTATACATGGAATTATCGTACAACCAGATTCATCACAAATAGAAAAAAGTGTAGCGCATTTCGAGGCATCTCTAATTAGTGGGTACAATTCTCGTCATGTTCGATTAAGAATTGAAGATAGTGCTCTCATAGGAAAATCTTACGGGTTTAGCTATCGTTATCCATTGCTTTATCCTAAGCTTCTTGAATACTGTAATAGACTACCACTACATATGAAGCGTAGAAATGGTATAAATCGATTAATAGTGCGAAACTATTTATCACAGTTTTTGCCTTTAAGTGTCTATCAGAAACATGACAAATCTGGAGCTATAATGCCCGCAACAGTAGAAAAAATGACATCAGAATACTTGGATGGCAAGTACAATATCTTGTTTGAAAGCATACCATATGATAAGCCAT
>RXKI01000024.1 GCA_003962895.1 Neisseriaceae bacterium | reverse complement strand
AGGATAGCGTCAATTCTCAATAGAACTGCGACCATAATATTGGTTTCTTGTTCATAAAACTCAAGAGGCGAAAGGATAATTTTCACTCTGTTCTCCTTGAAAAAAGGGTTCAAGAAAAAAGAGTCACATAAAAAGAAAATGGTTCAAACTTTTTACAGCTTGAACCATTTTCTAAAATTCAATCAAGAATTGTCATTCTCAAGTTCTATTGACCAATAGTTTTCTCCTAAGAATTGACTCCAAGATTCAATTCTTATATCGCCAGTGAAGAAGTTTGACTTAGGTTTCATAGGTTTTCTTAGCAGCTTCATTCCAGCTTGCTTAGGAGTTCTTCCAGCCTTTTTAGAATTACAATCAGTGCAAGCAACAACAATGTTTTCCCAAGTAGTCAGACCACCTTGGCATTTAGGAACAACATGGTCTAAAGAAAGTTCTTCACTATTCTTCATTTTCTGACAATATTGGCAGGTGTTGTTGTCTCTTTTGTAGATTGTTCTTCTGTTATAATGAACTTTCTTTTTTGGAACTTTATCATATCTTGTATATTGAATGACTTCAGGTATCCGCAAAATACAAGAAACACCTTTCATACAAGATTCGTTTATTTCTGGTTTGAGTTCAGTCCAATCTTGCCAAGTAAATGAACGGAAATCGTTGACACAATCGATAATCTTAGCTTTTGGCGTTCCATCGCTATATGTCCCAGCAACTTTTTTAAGTGCTTTTTCTAAAGACACAACGCTAATAGCCTGCCAGCTTTTGTTTAATACTAATACTTTTCTATTTGCCAAAGACATAAGTTTTTCTCCTGTCAACGATTAGACAGCTTTATTTATATTGTTTTTTTCTAATTATTCAACTATTTTTTCACTCTTCGTTAATATATCTCCATATTTTTTGTGGTTTAGCTTTATGAGAGTTTTCTTTGTTATATTGTCTTCTTTTCTTTGTTATTGTTCTTTTGTATTCTATTTCTGTGAACTTGATCTGCTGAACAGCTTCTTCGAATTTTTCTTGTAATTGATTTTTGAATTCTTCATTTTTTGATTCAATTAATTTTTTGTTGTTTTCTTCTTCTTGTTTTAACTTTTCCTTTAAAAGCTGTGCTTCTTTATTGAAAAGATTTAAATATTTATTTTCTGTTTCTTTTTTGAATTGTTCTTCAGATTGATCTTTTTTGTCTTTTGACAATTCAATTAAATAATTGATCTTTTTGTTTTGATGATACAAAACAAAAGAAAAGATGAATGTGCAAATTAAAAAAGTCGTAATCATAGTTTTTCAGTTCTGTTTGTCTTTTTTGAAACTAAACTTGTCAAATCCTTTTATGTCACGCATAGTTTTGTCGTCAATAACTGGTGCTTCTTTTATAGGAATTGCTTTGTTGCTTTGCCACATATATATTTCTTGGAATGTCTGGACTGGATCGATGATTCTAAAGAATTTGACATCTTTCAAGGATGGATTATAAGTAATTGTGGCTGTCATCTTGTGTTCAAAGTTTATTAGCTCTCTTTTAAATCCTGATATAGAGAAGATTGGATGTTTTTCAAAATATTTAGATAATTTCGTTTCATTGAAATTACTTTTTTTGAAAAAATTGACTATTTTTTCTCTCGTTATTTTTTGACTTTTCCTAGTAAACCAAGATTTCTTTTCTTTTGTGTTGTATTTTTCTTTATCTTTATCGGACAAGTTTTTTTCTACAAAAGAATCAACTTGTTCTATGTTATAACAAAATTCTTTAACTTCTTCTTTTTTTGAATATTCATAGATTATTTCCACTAATGGATAGATTCTTCCACAAAAACCTATAAATTGAGGAATTGCAGCGAAAGGCTCTTGAGTAAAATATTTTTGAGAACAATGAATTGAAACTAAAGAAGAATTGTTTGTGTCAAAATCTTCTTTTTTGATTATCTTCTCTTCAGTTGTTTTTCTGTTATAAATGATCGATTCATCTTGTCCTTGAGCAAGATTGATGTCGTAGTAATCGTGAAAATCAGAGAAAACTCTCATTCTTTTGCCTTGTCTTCAAAGAAGTGAATAAAAATGCATTTTTGATTCTTTTTCTTCTTCTAGTATAAATTTTACATTTGGGGCAAATTCTTTCAATACAAAAGTTGAATTTATTTTTAAATATCGACTCCAATCATTTATATCTTTTCTCAAAACTTTGATTGGAGCAACTGTAGCAAATAAACATCGTTCAGATTTTGGCTCTCTGTTTCTTTTGGCGATGCTAAATACAACTTGAATGCCTAGACTCTTATTTAAGAAGGATGAAAAAGACAAATCATCTTCGTCTTGCAAAATAAGTGAATTTGGAATTTTATCCCATTCTTTTTCAACTGTCAAATATTTTCTTAAATCTTCCATTTTGGTTCTTTCAAAAAAATAAGCAAAGTAAAAACTTGGCTTTGTGGTCTTTTGATTCTTTTTAGGGAAAAAGAACACTTTGCCGAGTCAGAATAGGTCCATCTCCTGATTGGCTGTTGCAAGAGTCAAGATTTTTTTGTGTTACAATCTTTTCAGCTTCTGTCCAAAAATCAGAATCTTTTCCATCAGGTCTGCCAGCTTGTTCCCATAGGTAATAAGCTGTTTCGCTAATTTCTTGATGTCTATTGGAATCTTGGATGTTTTGTTTAAATGCAAAAACCTCAGTGTCGTCAGAAGCGATTGAGATTTCTTCTTTTTTATGCCAGTTTACAGTTGTCTTATACTCAGGCATCTTTGTTTTTTCTTCGGGAGCAAGTTCAATTTCTTTTGCAGACACAGGACTCATGTTAAATTTTCCTTTCACTTTTTTGAAAATTTCTTGAAAGATTTCTTTCATCACACATCACCATTTTCTGAGATTTTTTTGTCTTCGTATCGGGAAGTTCGTTTTCTATACCATTCAAGTTTTGAAGACTCAAGAACACCTACGATTGAGTTGTGAGTTGTGTAGCTTTCTTTTTCTTGTAAAAAATATTTTTTACACAACATTGTAATCAAATAATTTAAATCCCCAGGACTGGAGATTTTTGTTTTTTCAATCTCATCAGTTAAGTTCTTCAGTGCTTTCCTGTTTTCCTGTGAAATGTACGGCATCTATTTAAGTCCTTCAATTCAGAAGTTCTTTCCCTTAAGAACTTCTATGAGACGAAACTAAAAAAGATTATACTGCATGTGCTAAAAAAGTAAACCCACAAATCAGGTTATACATTTTTCAAATCTAATTTTTTTTTCTAAAATTTCTTCTATTTTGTCATATTCCCAGAATGGGATTCTAATAAGATCAATTTTTTTTTCAGAACAATAATTTGTTTTTATCTTGTCTTTTTTTTGATATTCTTTAAATCTTTTTACACCTCCAAAATAAGAAATTGGAGAATGATGTTGTTGTCCATCATATTCAATACACAGATTATAATCAGCAAGATAAAAGTCAAAAGGCAAAGAAAGTTTTAATTTACAATCTTCAAATTTTTTCCCATGTTCAAATTTTATATTTTTGCTTTTTAAAAATTTTTCAATTTTAATTTCACCACGAGAAAAATTGCATTTTGGACATCCTTGTTTTTTCAAAAGATGAGCAGAAGCATTTTGCATAAAATATTCTTCATGTTTTTTACAAAATATTTTTATCTTTTTTTTACCACCTTTGTAATCTCCGCAATACTCATATTTATTATCATGTTCTTTTTTGCATTGTTGTTCAAATTCAAAAAAGGATTTTGGCTGGTTTTGAATGAGTTTTTTATAAACACAAAATCTACATCCAGTGCCTTCCAAATGGCTGCCTGGACGTTGTTTGAAAACATTTTCGCATACATTACATTTTATGTTTATATTTTTTCTATTATTTGTATATTTTTCAATATAATCAAATTTATTTCCATGAACTTTTTTCGCCAACCTAACAAATTCTTCATGACTTCTAGGTTGGTTTTGAGGTAAGTTTTTATATACACAAACCTTACATCCATTTCCTTTTAAATGATTGTGAGGAAGTGTTTTCCATTTGTTCCCACACTCTTTACATATTATCTCTAATTTTACTTTAGAAACAACATAAATCGTATTGGAATAATCATATTTATTTCCATGAGTTTTTTTAGCTCTTTCAATAAATTTTTCTGTGTTCAGTCTCTCGTATTTCATAAATATCCAAATTATTTAAAGCGACATATATTTTATGTATGTTCGCCACTAATAATTTGTTAGAAATATATTTTTTTCATAGAAATGTTTTTTCTATTTGAATTTGTTTGAATGGATCATATTTGATTTCTTTTTTCAGTTTGTAGAAAGATTCTCCTAATTGGCATGGAAGCCAACCATTTCTTAACAAATGAGAAGCAAGATTTGGATTTAGAACACATTCTACAAAAGTGGCATCCCAAGGATTTTGTTCATGTGCTTCTTCTAGAAATTGAGAACAAAATCCTTTATTTTGTTTTTCTTCTTCAACTGAAATTGAAGCTATATCTAATGTGGGAGTCATTTTTCCTTCTATTAAATGATATGCCTTTCTTATGTATACTTTCATGTTTTCGTCATCAATCCAAGAGTTGTTTATTCTCTTTTCCTTGGATTCTTTGAGAAAATTTTTCAATTTGTCAAATATAGTCATTTTAGTCCCACCAATATCTTATAAGACCACTAAGAGGCTGGTGGAACCCTTCCATTTCATCTACTTCGTCTGCTTCTATATTTGGAATTTCTTTAATTCCTTTTTTTACATATAAACAAACGCTTCCTTCTCTTGCAAGGAAGATTTCGCAATCATCTGGAAAACTTTTAATTATTTCGGGTCGAAATTATTGTAGCTTTCACAAACAGTAGACATAACATCAAAAGCATCTTGTGGAAAAAGAGACTCTGAAGATTTAAATCTCAATTTTCTTACATCATAGCTTTTCCAAACTGCTTTTCTATATCCTTCGTCGCTTAAATTAGAAAAAGAAGGATTGCAGTCTGCGTATGCTTCTCTCATTTCCTTCAATACGATTTGTTTTTTATTCATTGGTTGAGAGCCTTCTTCAATTCAAGATTTTTTGCAAGTTGTTCTTTGATTCTTCTTGCAATCATTTCATTAAACAACTTTTTCTCTCTCTTAGCCTTTTCTA
>RXKI01000082.1:5332-6966 GCA_003962895.1 Neisseriaceae bacterium | reverse complement strand
AAGCCTCATAAAGGAATTGATAACTTAACTCCATATGAAAAATTAGAGATTTATTTTAACAACTGTAAACAACTCGATGAAATCTAACACCCCATGAATATATTGACGAAGATGAAAATGAGATTTATTATATAGATTTAGCACAAAGAAAAAAACTATTAGACTTATTTAACTTTAATAATTCTGCAGATTCATATTCACCATTAGAAAAGTTACAAATAGACAGTATTAATTATGTCAGGCTTCATACAGATAAATACATATTCTTTCAAAAGATAACAAAAAAAATGTAATTAGAAAGTCATTTATTTTAGAAAGTGTTAGAGCTAAGGTAGAAACTGATATTGTTAATGATAATGGATATACCCTTAGTAGTGAAGGTCAAAGAATAGTTAGTTTTTCAAATCAATATGATTTCATCTTTGATAAGCAGACAAAGCGAGTTTATTTTAATAAACTTGATAAGGTGGTTAGCATTTTTCCTTCTTTTGTTGAGTTTTTTAGAGATGCAGCTGAGTGCGATCTAAAGATTTTAAAAGAATTTAAGTTAATTGAATTTAATTATGTATTAGATGAACATACTAATGATTTCAGCATTATATGTGGAACAAGAAATGTTGGATTATTAGGTAAATTAAATCTCAAGAATATAGTGGTTTTTGTGGATAATGTGGAAAAATTTAAGAAGATAAGTATAAAGAAATTTGAGCAAGTTCTGAAAGATTTTAAATTAGATCTAAAGATTAGTAGTAATAAAGTTCAAATCACGCAGAATAAAGATTTAACATCGTTTTTTAAGGTTTTATTTTCCAGATTTCATATTGATTTATTAACTGATGAAAGGATGGAAAATGCAGGAGCCAGAAAACATAGATAAATTAAGAGTAGTTTATTTAAGTTATAGGTAATACCTAGATGCTTTTTGAGTATTCATTGTTGAAAATGTAGTTTGTGGCTACTTATTGAAGTAGCTATTTTCTAACTATTTTCAATGGTGTACTATATGAAAGCAAATATTATCTCTTTAGAGAAATCTTATTTTTCTCCGTGTGTTGATCTTAATGAAATTAACCTAACTATAGATAAACTAATTAATAATGAGTTTGACATTTACCACAATTGTGCTACTGGAGGTCGGATTGATTTGCCAAGTATTATAACTAAAACTCTGATTGGATCAAAAAAGATTAGATTTGGTAATTATCCCTCTGATAGTAATATCAATTTTATCAAAGATCTAATTAGCAAGCAGATTGCTAAAAATGAGCCAATTGCGCTAGTTGTTCCTATGGGACCGCATAAAACTATTTTAAATGAAAATGTTGATTTAGCAGAAGTTTATGCGTTAAAGACGCTTAGTGCTTTGAATGAGAGAGTAAAGCAATTTTATCCACAAGGATTACACATTTATTTACGCGAAGAAGATATTACTGGATGGTTTTTAACTGGTACAACAAGAGAAGTCCAGCAGAATATTGAGAGCTATTTATTAGCTTTTGAAAAATTGATACGTGTTCTAAAATACGATAATTTTATTTCAACATTTCGTGAAAGTCATTTAGTTAATTATGTAGATATTCTTGCGTTGATTAAAGTATATCGAGAGCCAATGAGAAATTATATCAATGATAGCG
>RXKI01000082.1:0-5282 GCA_003962895.1 Neisseriaceae bacterium | reverse complement strand
AATCACAGTTTAATGCCTTGGTGCCAGAACACATTAAGCATACTTTTATTCAATTAACCTTTGCGCCACCTATTCCAGGTATTCCACAAGATATTGTTTCTCGGCGTATTTATTACAGGACATTACCAAGTAGTATTTCTCGATCACACTTACCTTTTTGGCGGGCTAAAGGGTTTTTGAAAGTAACTATTGATGGGGTTAATCTTGCCTTAAATAATTGGGATAATCAAGATAAGTTTTATCGTCATATAGTTCAATTATCTAGCCAAAATGATACAGTGATTTTAAATGCTGATATCGAGATACATTAATTATTAATGCACTAATATCTATTAATCTATGTTATTTAAGTTATCGTTAAGATGTGACCAAGTATAGTATAAGTATATTTGGTCGAACCATAGCGGTAATTTGCTATAATTCATGCTTAACTTTTATCTTCTTATCATATGCAATCATTAAACTTAACTCAACTACCACCATTAAGCTTATATATACACATTCCGTGGTGCGTGAAAAAATGCCCATATTGTGATTTTAATTCACATACTTTTAAAAATTCACAGCTACCAGAGATGCAGTATGTTGATTGCCTTATTGCTGATTTAGAGCAGTCTTTACCATTAATTTGGGGTAGGCAAATCAATACAATATTTATAGGTGGTGGTACGCCAAGTCTATTTAGTGGAGAAGCGATTAATCGACTGATAAACGAGTTACGGATGAGGCTTAGAATTTCGCCATATGCAGAGATAACAATGGAAGCAAATCCTGGGACTGTTGAGAGTAGATACATCAAAGAATACCGTGATGCTGGAATAAATCGTTTATCGGTTGGCATACAGTCGTTTAATGATGTACACCTACAGAAACTTGGGCGGATTCATTCAGCAAGTGAAGCTGAAAAAGCGATAGAAAATGTTGCCAAATACTTTGATAACTTCAACCTTGATATTATTTACGGATTGCCAGAGCAAAGTATCGAGCAAGCCAAATCAGATATAGAAAAAGCAATATCATTACATCCTACACATATCTCGGCGTACAATTTAACGATTGAACCAAATACTGAATTTGCAAAATTTGTGCCAAAAAATTTACCTAGTGATGACTTGTGCTATCAAATGCAAGATGAAATCGTATCAACTTTATCTAATGCTGGATACTATCGTTATGAAGTTTCAGCTTATGCGAAACAAAATCGTCAGGCACAGCATAATTTGAACTATTGGCAATTTGGAGATTATTTAGGTATTGGAGCAGGGGCTCATTCTAAACTCAGTTTTCATGACAAAATTATTCGTCAAGCACGTATCAAACATCCAGAGCAATACATGAAAAATGTTAGCACTAACCAACATATCCAAGTGAATAATGTAGTTGAGCATAATGATTTACCATTTGAATTTATGATGAATGCGCTACGTTTAGTAGATGGGTTTAATTTGACTCTGTTTAATCAAGCAACTGGACTACCCATAAGTATGGTTTTAAGCAAGATTACGCAATTACAACAACAAGATTTAGTGGTAATTCAAGGTAATCATTTAAAACCAACTAATCAAGGTATGGATTATCTCAATAACATGCTTGAGATATTTTTGAATTAGTGTGCAGATTCATTAGTCATCAAAATTGAAGACTCTTGGCTTTCATTACCAAAATTTTGTGGGGCGAATTGATTTGGTGTTGCAACAGGTTGATTAGTCTGTTTGGGTAAGACCAATGGACCTTTATAACCACATGAAATTAATGTAATAATAGAGCTAATAATTACTAGTTGCTTAATCATGTGATTATTTACCTGAAGGAGTAAAGCTGTCAGAGAAAAAGTCCTCACTCTGTAAGTTTAATTTGTTTTTAGCTAAATCATATGCACTTTCAACCATTTTTGGATTACCACAAGCATAAAGCTGATAATTTGCTAAATCATGATGCTTTTCAACCAGTAAATCAGTTACTAATCCTGAGTAATAACCGCTCTGACTATCTTCGCTGAGACATAATGTCACATCTAGATTTAATTTATCTTGATAGTAAGCAAGAGTTTCAGTTAGGTAAAAGTCATCGGCTTTGACGTTGCCCCAAATTAAATGTGCTTTGCGTTGATTACCTGCTTCAATCATAGAGTCCATGATTGATTTGATTGGTGCAAAACCAGTTCCAGTACAAACAAACAATAAATCTTTTTCGCTTTCATCATTTAAAGTAAAGCTACCAAGTGGACCTTTGAAGCGAATAATACTGCCAATTTCTAATTCAGTAAACACTGCCTCAGAAAATATACCATTAGTGCGAAATCTGATATGTAAATCGATTTGATTTTCTTTATTTGGACTACTAGCAATTGAGTAGCTACGAGCTTGATCCTTATAAATTACATCAATATATTGACCTGGGTAAAATTCAAATTTCTGACTTGGAGGAAGCTGTAGTTTTACGACTGCAGTAGTACCAGTTTTGTTGATGCTTATTAATTTACTCGGCAATGTTTTAATCGGTAATTGATTGGTAAATCCGTTTAGTTCAATCACGGCATTACTGTTTGCATATGATTGGCAAATTAGTCGGTAACCATCTTGAAACTCATCCATACTCAATGTGCTTGGCAAAATATCATCTGAATGATTAATTTCTCCGCTTATTACCTTGCATTTGCATGCACCACAATTACCACTTTTGCAACCGTGAGGTAAATTGATTCCAGAATTTAATGCTGCACTCAGAACATCATCTAAATCATCAGCTTCAAACTGAAGATTAGCTGGTACGATTGATATTTTGTATCCCATGAATAACCTATGAATTTAATAAACTATTTGCCGTATTTTATCACATGGATGTTTGAAATACTTAAATTATGCTGGTTTTAGTACATCAATATAGTAACTAATAAAGTAAAATATTATCTTATTTATAATTTCATAAAGTGCATAAACTATGAGTGATAATCAACTTAATCGTGGAATGAAATCTCGTCATCTGACAATGATTGCAATTGGTGGAACAATTTCGGCTAGTTTCTTTATGGGTATTGGCGATATTTTGCATCAGGTTGGTCCATTTGGCACCTTGATTGGTTATTTAATTGGTGGTTGTGTAATGTTCATTGCATTAGTTAGCTTGGCTGAAATGGCAGTTTTTATGCCAATTTCTGGTTCATTCCAAGCTTATGCAACTAAATTTATTTCACCTCTTGCTGGGTTTTGTACTGGTTGGTTGTACTTGATTAATTGGATCACGGCAGCTGCTGCATCAATTACTGCTGCATCAATTATCATGTCATCTTGGTTTGTCACGACAGAGCCATGGGTATGGAGCTTAATTTTTATCGCCTTGGTTTGTGTACTAAATTTCTTCCCTGTAAAAGCCTATGGCGAATTAGAGTTTTGGTTTGCTGGGGTGAAGATACTCGCAATTATTGCATTTATATTTGTCGCAACCGCAATTGTTTTTGGTTTAGTTCCTGAGTATGGTGCAATTGGTGGATTTAGTAATTTTACAAGTCATGGATTATTTCCAAATGGTTTGACGCCATTTATGTATGGTATCGTAATTATCGTATGTACTTATCAAGGTGCCGAGCTTGTTGGTATTGCAGCAGGTGAGTCAGAAGACCCAGAGAAAAACATTCGTAAAGCAATTAAAAGTGTAGGAGTTAGGATTTTATTATTCTTTGTATTGTCGGTGTTTTTAATTTCTATGATTACACCATGGGATAAATCTTCAGTTACGAATAGTCCATTTATTACTGTATTACAACAAGCAAAAATCCCATATGCGCATATTGTTATGCAAGCGGTAATTGTGGTGTCTTGTTTGTCTGCGGTCAATTCTGCTTTTTATGCCTGTGCGCGACTTTTATGGTCAATGGCTCATTCTCATCAAGCCCCACAAATTTATAAAAAAGTAAATAAAAATGATGTACCTTTTTATGGCGTAATTGTCACAGCAGCATTGTCTGGTTTGTGTCTAGCAAGTAAATTTGTCGGAGCTGAGAAAGTGTTTATGTTGATCATTTCTTCCTCTGGTATGGTGGGGTGTGTGATTTGGCTAATGATCAGCTGGAGCCATTTTGGTTTTAGAAAGTATTTAGTTGCTGAAAATATTAGTGTTAAAAGCTTAACCTTCAAAAGTTTTGGATATCCAATTATTCCAACTCTAGGCATTATCTTTAATTTGCTAGTAATATTAGGTATGTTAATTGACCCAGACCAACGAATGGTTGTTTATTCTGGTATCATATTGATTATATTTTTTGTTAGTGTGTATCAAATTTGGTTTAAACGCCATCATGTATAGCTAATTTACTCTTAAACTGCTACACATGATTTCGCTCCTTGCCTATGATTTATAGGCGGCGTCGCGTATCAAATGCAGCACTTTAATTTAAAGTTAGCTATAGCTAAATTGTTTTGAAATTGTAAAGGATTGAGCATGAAAAAGATTTTAATAATTGCAGATGAGATAAAGTCAATTAATATCAGTGGTGACTCAACGTATTTAATGTTTCTTACCGCTCATGATTTAGGTTATCAGATTTATTACACAACTCCAGATAAGTTATTCGCTTTAAATAATAAAGCATTAGCTCATTTATCTCATTTAAAGATTACGCATGGTGTGGATAAAATTCACTCTACACAAGAGTGGTTTACGATACAGCAAGATATACGTAATTTTGACTTAACAGAATTAGATGCAATTTATGTGCGTAATGATCCGCCATTTAATATGGAGTATTATTACCTCACGCAGATACTGGATTTATGCGCGCTTAGTGGGACAAAAGTATTTAATCATCCGACATTATTGCGTAATTGTAATGAGAAATTAACTATACTTAATTTTCCAGAATTTATCACGCCAACTTTAGTGAGTAAAGATAAGCAAACGATTTTAGACTTCATTAATCAATATGATGTTTGTGTGGCTAAACCAATTGATTTGATGGCTGGGCGTGGTGTGTTTCGCATTTCGCAAACTGAGCCAAATAAAAATGCGATTTTAGAAAGCTTGACTGATTATTATACACAAACAATTATGGTGCAAAAATTTATCCCAGAAGTGATTCATGGTGATAAACGGATATTTATTATTAATGGTGAAGTAATTAGTCATTGCTTATATCGCATACCGCAAAATGGCGAGATTAGAGGTAATCTAGCTGTTGGCGGGCGTGGCGAAGTTCATCCACTTAATGAAGATGATTATCGCATTGCTAATACCGTTGCCAAATGGTTAAAAGAACGCGGTGTGATGATAGCAGGTATTGATGTGAT
>RXKI01000131.1:38214-39685 GCA_003962895.1 Neisseriaceae bacterium | reverse complement strand
CAAATTTTACATATCCTTTTTGTTGTTGTTCTTCGAAAAAATTAACATCGTAATAAGTAGAGCTTATCACTTTTAAAGGGTTTCTTACTACGTGAATTATCTTGCAGTCTTTTAATTCCTTGTTGTCTAAAAAAGGAGCGGACATATAACTTGATTCTGCGATTTGTTCTTGTGGATTAAACCATATCTCTTTTTCATAAATTATTTTATTGTTTATATCTCTTATCGCTACTCTTGAAGTATCGCTTAACAATCTTTCTTTTTTATTTTTAAGTCTAATTAAAGAAAAATCTAATCCATCTTTTTGAAAAATAGATTCATGTCCACACATTATGCCAAGACTAGATAGTAGTCTTGCCATATACACGGTTCCGCTTCTTCCTATTCCTGTAACAAGGTATTTTATCATTTTGCCCTTAATAGATTTTTAGCCTTTGTCATAGCAGATGCAATTGTTTGATCTATGTCTAGATATTTGTATTCTCCTAATCTTCCTCCAAAAGTGACATTTGGAAGCATCTTTTTTAAGTTGAAATACTGTGAATATAGATTTGAATTTTTTTCATCTCTAATTGGGTAGAATGGTTCTGGGTTTTCTTCATATGAAATTGGTATATCAAAAGAAACAATAGTTTCATCTTCATTTTCATTTAATGTATAATGTTTTAAATAACTATTTTTAAAATGTTTATGTTCAATACTTCTTAGATATGGAACATTTATATCTACATGATTAAAGACTGCGTTCCCTTGGTAATCTCCTTTGAATTTTTTATGTTCAAATTTTAATGTGTTGTACTCTAAACTTCCGTATTTGTGTTTAAAAAAGCTGTCTACCTCTCCTGAATAAACTAGATGATTAGCTATTTTTTCCCAATCTAATTTGAAAAAGTCTTCTTCTAATTTTACGTCTATTCCATCAAGCATATTTTCTACAAGTTTTGAATAACCTTCTTTAGGCATGCTTTGGTATTTTGTTGTAAAATAATTTTCCTCATATGTGAGTCTTATGGGCAATCTTTGTATTATAGAAGATGGTAATAAACTAGGTTCTTTAAGCCATTGTTTTTTTGTATATCCATAAATAAATAAATCATATAATTCTTGTCCTATTTTATCTAAAGCCCATTCTTCAAAATTTCTAGGATTTTCACATTTAATTCTTACTTCTTTTAATTTTCTTAAAGCCTCTTTTGGAGTGACAACTCCCCATAATTGGTGAAAAGTCATCATGTTTAATGGAAAAGAAAAAACTTTATTGTTTGACAAAACTTTTGGTTTGTTAACAAATGTTTCCATCGTGCAATACTTGTTAACAAACTGCCAGATTTCTTCACTATGGGTGTGAAATATATGGGCACCATAAGAAGATACGATTTGATTATTTATGATAAAATCATGAGCAGCCCCAGCTACGTGAGGCTTTTTGTCTATAACTAAGCATTTTTTTCCGTTATCTGTTGCTATTCTA
>RXKI01000131.1:26019-38164 GCA_003962895.1 Neisseriaceae bacterium | reverse complement strand
AAAAAACCTGCTCCTACTATTAAGAAATCGTATTTTTTCATATTTTGCACTCTCTTTAATATGTATTTTACTTAAGTTTAATTATGAAAAAAAATAATCTTCAAGAAATTAAAAAAAATATAGACATTAGTCTAAAATCAAAGTTGATATCTGGAAAGACTATACTTGATAGATTTCTTGTTATAGATGAAGAGTCTAGAAAAACAGCTCCTTATTTAGATTTCTCTTATGCCACTTTTTATTACTATCTCGGCAAAGTCATAAAACCAAGATCGGTATTTGAAATCGGTTTTGATCTTGGTTTATTGAGTTCTAGTTTTTTTCTTTCATGTGATAGTTGTGAATTTTTTTTTGGTTTTAAAGAAAAAGAGGAAAATTTAAGTTTAAGATTAGGAAAAAGAAATATAAATAGTGTTTTTAAGAAACAAAAAAAATATCATTTTGGAAACTTATATGATGATGAAATGAATTTTTCAAATCATTGGGATTTGTTTATTCTGAATACAGAATCCAGCTATGATAAACAGTTGCAATATTTGGAATTTTGTTATGAAAGTTTATCAGAAGACGGTTTAATTGTTGTTGAATATTTCAATTCTCATGAACCTTCTAAAAAATCATTGCTGGATTTTTGTGATAATAAAAAATTAGAATTTATTTCATTTGAAACAAGATACGGGACTGCTATAATTAAAAAGTAATTGATTGGGAGAAATTATGGGATTTGAAGTTGTTTATATTTATCATGAAAAAATAGATGGAGGATATGATAAAGAAGAGACTAAAACTTTTAAAAAGAAGGTTGGAGACCCTTTTGAAGAAGTTCCAATGGAGAAGCTGGCAGCTTCTATAATGTCTCAATTGGCTCGGCGAGATATCTGGATCATCGACGCAGAAGTCTTTGAGTTAACTAAAAAACAAATTTCCTTCAAAGAGACAAAAGGCGGTTTGATTTTAAAAAATAAAAAATATTCTTTTGAGGGTTCTGTAGATTCTTCTTTTATAGTGGCTCAAGAAGTAGAAGAAAAAACTCAAAAACAACAAGAAGTTGTGCCTACACATCAATTAATCAAAAAACAAGAAGAATCGCAACAGATATCGGAACAATCACTTCCAAAAAAGCCAGTTGGTTGGATTACATTTCTTCCAGAATTGACTCAATTGCAAAGTGCTTCAAGATATAAACTTACAAGAGAAAAAAATTATGCTGTGTATAAGAGAAGATTTAAGCCGAGTGGAATTGGAGAGGAATATACAATAGAAGACGACATTGGTAGAATTATAACAGTATCGGATGATTACTTCGTTCCAGCTAATATTAATTTAGTGGCTGACAAAGAATTGAATTTTACAAAAAAACAAGAAGTTCCATCTGACAACCTTCTTTTCTGGAGTTCAGAAGAAGACTTAGATGTCCCAGATATCAGAAAGGCAACATAATGTCAATTCAAAAAAGACAACAAAAGAAAAAGAAAAATAGAGAGTTGGATGTTCAAAAGAAAATTTTGAAAAAAAGAGAAGATTTAAGGAAAGAAAAAAAACTTGCCTTATTTGAAGAAATGCAAAGAAGAGAAATTGACGCTTTAACTTATGGAAAGCAAGAACCTATAATTGACGAAGAAAAAAAGAAGGCTAGGCAAGAATTGAAAGCTAAAGCAATAAAAGAAAAGTTAGAGAAAAATTTAAAGATTCTTGAGGCTTTGGAAAAAGAATTTGAAGAAGAAGAAAAAAGTAGAAAAGCTGTTAATGAAAGCCTAGAAGCGGAAGGATATGGCTCCATTAAAGAAAAAATGGATGCAATTCATCAAAAGGCTTTAGATTTAACAGGAAAAGCAGAAGAATATAAAAAAGCACAACAAGATTTTGAAGAAAACCAAAAAGTTCTAGAAAATTGAAAAAAAAATCTAAAGTTTCTTGACCTTTCGCCGATATCTTATAAACTAAATCAACAACTGTTTTAAACTTCTCAAAACAACTGAAAAAGGAACTACAAATGTCCGTAGACTACGAACCACTTGACTTATCTGAATTGCAAAGCGAATACGAAGCTGTTTCTTCCCAAAAAGGGGGGACTCAAGAAGATTTTTATGAAAAATTCGTCCGTCTCCCTTCTGGAGAAGGATTTGTCAACATGCGTTTTATGCCACGCAAAAAAGATCATAGTCTTTATGTTTTGACAAGACTTCATACCCTTAATGATCCTACTCAAAAGGATGCTTATGGGAAGATGAAAAAGAGATCATACCATTGCCCAAAAGAGCCTGAATTCTATGAAAGAAATGGGAAAAAGGAAAGAAAATGGGTAGGCGATTGTATTATTTGTAAATATTACAATGATCTCTGGCAAAAGTCTAATTCTGAAACTGATGAGAAAACTCAAGAAAACTTGAGAAACCAAGCACGAGCCATCCGTCCAGTCGAACGTTATTACTTCAATGTGATTGTAAGAGCGGAAAAAGACAAAGATGGAACACTCCAAAAAAATGTTGGTCCAAAAGTCTATTCTTGCGGCAAGACAGTTTACCAAAACAAGATTATGAGAGCTTGTACTGGTGATGCCCTTGCTGGGAAGAAGGCTTTAGGAGACATAACCCATCCTACTACTGGACGAGATTTCCGTCTTGTTAAGAAAGTAGTCAAGGGTGCTGGTGGTGAGTATCCAAACTATGACGATAGTGAGTTTGAAGACCCATCGCCAGTAGGAACGCCAGATGAATTTAAGAAGTGGATGGAAAATCTTGTTGATTTGCAATCCTTGAGGGTTGTAAAAACAGATGAAGAACTTCGTCATGCTTTGAAAGTTCATCTTGGAATGGTTAAATCCACTTATCAGAGCGTGGAGGAAGATCATTCTCTTGATGAGTTCAGAGATGTGAAACCTATCGTCGAGGATGTAAAACCACAACAAGAACTTGTGATTAACAAGCCAAAACAAGAGCCTGTTAAAGAATCTTCTGCTCCTGCTGCATCGGCAGCAGAGTATGGATATTCCGCTTCTGATGAGATTTTGGCTGATGATGATTTCATGAATGAACTTAACTCTCTTTAAGTTCTTGATCCACTTCCCCATCTGATTTGAGCAAACAAACAATTACCTGTTTGTTTGAGTCAGATGGTTTTTTTATTTAACAAAGGAAACAAAATGGCTAAGAAAAAAGCACTGGCGGCAAATGACAATGGAGATGATTTTGATTTTTGCACAGATTTAGCAGCTTCAGCAGGAGGCGATGTTTTAGATATGATTGATTCGGTGAGCTACCTTGTAGACACTGGAAATTTAGCTTTGAATTATGTTTGTTCTGGTAAGTTTTTTGGTGGAGGAATCCCAGGCGGAAAATTAACTGAAATTTATGGACCTAATTCTTCTAGTAAATCTTTAATAGGATCGAATATTCTTTTCGGCTGTCAAAAAGCAGGAGGAATAGCTGTTTTAATTGACGCTGAAAACGCAGCTAATAAATCATTTATTAAAAAAGCATCTCATTGTGATGTAAGAAGAATAGTAAGATTCACGCCTCCCACTTTAGAGGAGGTTTTTTCTAAGATTTATAGAGTTATAGAATTAATTAGAGAAAAGAAAAAATTAGAAGTCCCAATTGTAATTTTATACGATTCCATTACCGTGTCTCCTTCCGCAAGAGAATTGAGAGAGGTAGACTTGCCAGAAGAATACACAAAAGAAGAATTTAAAAGGATTGTTGGTGGCAACGAACAGCCAGGAGAAAGAGCAAAAATATGCTCTAGAGAACTTAGGAAATTAAATGCTATCATGGAAAAGAATAATGCTACTGTTATTATTCTTAACCAGACTCGTGATAAAATTGGAGGTTTTGCTCCAATGGGAATGCAGCCTAAAGTTACTGGTGGTGGTGGAAATGCTCTCCCTTTTTATGCCTCTTTGAGACTTGAAACGAAAACTCAAAAGAGAATTGAAAAGAAAATTACTGCCAAAAAGAACAGAATTTTAGGTATCAATATTAAAGTTAAGAACATCAAAAATAGATCATATAGACCATATGTTGAAACAGAAGGCGTTCAGCTTCTGTTTGATAAAGGAATCAATCCAATTAGTGGATTGCTTTCTTGTCTTTTAGATGCTGATAGAATTGAAATTAAGAGTGCTGGTAATTTTATTGTAAAAGAGCCTTGGGCAGGCGGTAAAGAAATTAAGTTCAAAGCCAGCATTGATAGAAATGATGTTCCATTAGAAGTTCTTTATAGTTGTCCTGCCTTGATTGATGCAGAATCAGCAGAACAGATTAAGAATTATCTTGAGCCTTTTATGGACGCCATTGAATCTAAACCAGAAGATGAAGAAAACGTTCTCTTCAATGATGTAGATAACGAAGAAGAGCTTGATCTTGAGATAGACGAGCTTGAATAAAAGTTGTAAAATAAAAAAACCTCCAAGATAAAAATTGGAGGTTTTTTTACATTAGTATTTTTTTCTTTTTTATTTCAATGTTTTTCAATTCTATTCTCATCTTTTTTTCTAGACAGTAAAAAGCTCCTCCATCGTAATTTAGAACAATAAGTGGATTATTCTCATATAATTCATTCATAAAAACAGTAAGTTGACCATTTTTATTTATTGCCCAAATTCCAACTATCTCTTTTTTGAAGATGTCACTTACATTCATATTTTTTTCTATTCTTCCATTTTTGTTAAAACTTATCCAAGATTTGTCTGATTTTCCATACCAATTTAAAAAATATAAATTTTCTTCTGAAGTTATCTCTTTAACTAATTCTTCATTTTCTCCTTTTTTTATAGATTTAAGCCATCTCAAAAATTCAGGGTTTCTATCAAAAGATAGATGGTGAATGTGATTATGAATTCCTCCAAAGATAGAAAATTGAGTAGCGTTTGGGTGATATGTCAAGAATCTAACGCTAATTGGATAAATTTTTTCTATGAGAGCGGCAAGACATAAAGTATGATCTCCCACTCCCTCTGCAAATTCTTTTCTTATTTGAAAAAATTTCTGACAGTTTTCATTGGTTAAAATTCTTTTCATAGCTTCATTGCTTGTGATAGAAATCTCAAATTCATGAGCAGGAGCATCTCTTAAATCATGACCTTGTATTTTGTCATAAAAACAGTTAAATCCAAGAAATGATAAAATTTTTCTTTCTATAGGAACTATATCTCTGTTTATCTCTCCAACTATGTAATAATCTCTTGTATGGTCAAATTCATTCTCTAAATTTTTCATTAAAGAGCCTAAATCTGTCAATGAATCTTCATCTATTCTCATATACCATTTGGCTGTGTTGGGCTTTATTATGTCTGAGTAATAATATATTATTCTTTGAGCTACATGTTTATAAGGTGTAATTATAGAGGATATTTCAAAGTTTTCTGGCAAGCTGTTTTCTAATATTTTTAAATCTTCTTCTTTAGTATCGTTTGAAGCCATAAAATATAATTTTATTTTCAATTTTTCATGATTAAAAAAACCAAATTCTATGAAATCATTAAATCTTCTTTTTATGATTTCATTTGACAAATCTACTGGCATTATTATTTCTAAATCGTACATTTTTTAATTTCCAAAAATTTTTATTTCTAGTCTTCCATCTTTTGTTTTTATCCCTTGTTCTGTTTTTTCATCCAATATAAAAATTGGATTGTTTTTAGAACACTCATTTGATAAGAAAACAGTCAAATCATTTGAAGGTGTGGTTCCCCAAATTCCTAGAATTCTATTGTCTACGTTTGTTATTTCTTTATTTTCTTTAAAGTTAATCCATGTTTTATCAAACCTCCAAGATAAGTAATAGCTTTTCTTGAAGTCTAAAATATCGGGCTTTTGATTTTTTTGGTCTTCTGTTAAGTCTAACCATTTAAATATTTCATTTGTTCTGTCTCTTGATATTTCGTGTATATGTAAGTAGTTGTAATCAACATAGTATTCTAAGAATTTTGCATTTGGAGATAAAAAATTTGAGGTAAAAGTGTAGACTTTTACCATACGAGCAGCATGACATAAGCCGTGATCTCCATGTTCTTCTGGAAATAACTCTCTCATTTTAAAATACTGACCGCAGGCTTTACAATCTTTTATTCTTTTCATAACAGCTTGGCTTGTTATATAAATTTCATAGGCGTGATCGGGTGGTTCGCCATCATACCAACCTTTAAAACCTATTTTTTCTAATATTCTTTTTTCTGTGATAGAGGGTTGTTTTAACAAAACTCCTGTCATTTGATATAAGTCTTTATGGTCGTATTCTTCATCTAATTTTTTGATTAGCAATTTTATATTAGTCATGCTATCTTCATCCATTTGGATATACCAACGAGCAGACTCTGGGTTTAAATAATTTGAATAATAATGCATTATTCGACAAGCAACGTGTTTATGAGGTGTCACCACAGTTTCTATGTCAAAATTTTCATACCATCCTTTTTTTAAATCTTCTAAATCTTCTTCTTTATTGTCATGAGATGCCATAAAGAATATTTTTATCTTTTTACTTAAATCGTTTTTAAATCCATATTTTTTAAAATCTTCAAATCTTCTCTTTATTCTTTCATCATTCAATTCAACTGGAATAATTATTTCTAAATCGTACATTTTTGCCTTTTTATTTTTTCTTTAATTTTATTTTTTGTTTTTTTATCTCTGTTCCGCAAAAAACAGAAACTAGTTGTGTTAATGATAGAAGTTTTTCTTCTGATTCTACGATTGATATTTTTATTTCAAATATTTTTATGAATTCTTTTAATTTGTTTAAATTTTTTTCTGCTGTCAAAAATCTTCTTTTGTCTTTTGTTTCTAATAAAATGCACTTCATATTTTTCTCCTTCATGAATTATAGAAGTTTTTTAAAAAAATGGTAGATTTAATCCACTTAAATATTTACAATAATCTATGAAAACCTCAAAGAAAATCTCCACAGAAAATTATAGAAGATTTGGTGTTGAGATTGAGATAAATTCTTTTGATATGAGAAGTAAATGTTTAGGAACACTCCCAGATGGAATTTATTATATTAGCTCTTTGGTTAAAAATACCATTAAAAACAAAGTTACTGTACATGAATGGGGGAACGATCATTATAACGATGTTTGGATTTTAAAACCTGACAGTAGCTGTGGTATTGAAATTTGTTCTCCTGTTATGAAAGGCTGGAGAGGTTTGTCTGAGGTTTGTAGGGTAATTGACGCTCTGCATGAAGATGAAAGTGTTCAAGCTGATAATAGATGTTCTTTTCATATTCATGTAGATGTTTCTGATTTAACTGAAGTTGAGATATGTAGTATTATTTCTTGGTGGATAAAATGTGAACCAATATTCATGGATTTAGTACCTTATGATAGAAAGATAAATCAATATTGTCAGTATTTGGGGTTGCATGACAAAATAAGCACTGATTTAATGTCTTATGAAGATTTTTTGCAAATAATAGGAACTAGTAAATACTATTCCATGAATGCTTATCATTTAGCCAAAGAAAAAAGAAGAACTTTAGAATTTAGAATAATGGATAGTTCTTGTTGCTTGAATTCTTGGTCTGCTAAAAATTGGGTGAGATTAATTCTTCATTTTATAGAAACTTCTATAAAAACAGGTATACCTAAGAAATATAAAAAAGGCAATCCTTTGTCTGGGTTATGTTGGATTGATCCAATTGATTTTTTTAAATTTTTAAATTGGAGTTCAAAATGTGATTTGACAGATGGAATGAAGCAAGTTAGAAGATGGCTTTTAGATAGAGCTTATTCAAAAGGAAGAAATCATAATTTACTAGGGATAGCCAGTGATAATTCTAGAAGATTTTCTATTAATGAATTTGATAAATTAATTGAAGAATTATTCTATAATAAAGAGGACATTTTCTTATATACAAAAGAAGATGTCTATGGTAACAAATACAGAATTTAATGGAAACATATGGAAAATAAATCTTTAGATGATCTGATAGACTCCATGAGAGAGATTGGAGACGTTCTTTTAATCAGTAATGACAAAGTTCCAAGCAAAGAAACAACGGCTGTAGAAGATGCCTTATCGATCTTGAGAGAGAACGTTGTGACTGTGGATGGTTATGATTTATATGTTTATTATCAAAAATCTGATTATAATGGTTATTTGGTAGAAACTTTGCAAATTTATAATGAAAACAGTCCTTTTTTGCCATTTAATGTTGTTTGTAAAGTAGGGCAAAAATTTTTAGGCTCTTCTGAATTGTCTTTAGTTGAATTATTTAAAGATAATAGAAAAATATATTGTTGGTCTGTCTGCGTAGACAAAAGTGGAAGACCAATTCCTTATCCTTTTAAAGTAAAAAAAGAAGATTGTTCTTTTGAAGGATTCAAATATGCTTATATGCAACCAAGTCAAGTTAACTTTTTTTAAACTACATTACAAAAACTTTGCCTTTTAATGCTTTAAACAAACTATCAAAAGCTCTTTCTATTTGATGAGCAATACTCTCTACTCTATCTTGAAAGTATTCTTGTTCAATATCATCTTTTCCGCCAGCGTAAATTCCTTGATGATTTGGATTTCCCCAAGCAAACTTTTTTTGTGTAATTAAAAACCTTGGCAAAGGATTAAATTTTATGTTTCCTGTTATCAGGTATTGAGCGACAATTTCATGTATGAATTCTTCAAAGTTTCTTACTTGTCCATCACGAGCAGATTTCATTGTTCCTAAAGAATTTACTAATCCTTTTAGTATATTTGCTTTTTTAGCATCGTCTTCTGGAGAATAAGAATATTTTGCTGTGTGTATGTTTTTATTATAATAATCATTTACTAATGATGTAAATTCTCTTCTGATCCATTCCATTGTGCTTGAAAACAAAGAGTTTCTAAAAATAGAATGTCCGAATCTATGTGCTATAGTCCAAGCTGTCATTGGAATTTTGTCTGCGGCTCTGTTATTTGTGTATATGATGGAAATTGCCTCAGCACGAGGATTTATATCAAATCCTAAATTTTCTTTTACCCATTCTGGAGAAACTTCTCCTTTTTCTAGATATTTCCAAGCATTCTTTTGTCTAACAAAAAAAAGATCAAAATCTTCCTTTGAATTTGACCACAATCTTTTTATTTTTTCAACACCTTTTTCATTTCCTATAATTCCTGCATCTTGTGAGTTATATCCATATTTGTTTTTTGCATTACGGTCCCAATCTCCTCTTAAATTAAAAGAAGTGATAGGCATCTCAGATAAAAATTGCTTGAAATTCATAGTAAAGTATATATTTGTTTATTTAATATTTCCTAAAGTTATATGAAATGTTTTTATATAACTTGGATGAGTCTTTTCATATAGATCATTTCTTAATCCTAACTCATTTCTTATTTTTTCTAGTTCTAAGCTGTATACATTAAGCCAAATGTATTTTTCTCCTTTTTGTACATTTGAATTATACAAAAATTCTATTTCTTTTTTTTCATATTTTCCCCAATGTTCCATATTCAAAGGGCTTTCATTTCTGACCACAGAAATGTGAGGAGAATATTTTTGAGGATTATATGAATTTGATTTTGGAATCAAATTTCTGTAAAAAAAATAAATATCTGGGTCTATTTTAACAATTAATTTGGGCTTATCGTCAATTCCGTATAAAAGTGTTCCTTTAGATTTGTGAAGCCCAAAATTCATCTGCTTTCTCCAATGCTTTTATCATGTTTTTACTACCTACTGGATTCATCGAATGCACAGACCAACTTAACTTTTTTATATTACCTAAAAAAGCCTGTTGTTCTATCCAATTTGCAACTTCAAGACCAGTGCCTGCGTTTGGTCCAAGATCATGATCTAAAGAAATATTTTTTACATTTTCATTTTTTAAAATATTTATAGCATCCCGTGCAGTTTTTACCCAAAAATAACTATCGTCTGCTCCAAACTCACTTTGTATATACTTATCTTTAGGATTTCTTTCGTCATCAAGCCAAAGGTTCATCTTTTTTCTTTTTTAAATAGGAATTGTATGAGTTTATTTCTGCTGCGTTTTTTGCATCTCCAATCGCCTTGCCTGTGAGATGTAAAAAGTCTTGAGTCTTAACAGGAGAATTATAATTCACAAAATGATTAAATTCTGTAGATTTCCCAGAAATTCTAGCAAAATCTTGAATGTCTTTTATTATTTCATTTTTGCTTTTTTCTTGTAAAATTGGGTCTTTTATTTGTTTCCATAAATCTCTATGTTTTAACATTTCTGGTATTTGTAAAGGATTTGAATGATAAAGTTTAATTAAAAAAGCAACAGAATCAGCAACAGTATTTGGGTATTTGATTCTATTTAATTGCATTCTTACTGAAGATGGGTTTTCATTTCTGAAAATCCATGCTAATACTGCATTTATGTTTTTTTCGTTCCCAATTCTTTCTATTTGTTTTAAATTCACATTCATGTTTGGGAAAACTGCTGGCAACAATCCAACTACATCATAATTTTTTATGTAATTAGATGAATGAGAAGATTTTACAAGCCCAGCGATGAATTCGTTTACGATTCTTTCGGGAGATACGCCTTGTAAATCTTTAAATTTTTTAATAGCTTCTATAGTGTCGTTGTCTAATTTGTCTAATATTTCTCCTGGATTAAATCTTGAGAAAAAACGTATTAATCTAGGAATCCTCAGTTTATCTTCTTCAAATCTATCATGAGCCTTACCGACAGACTGTACAATGCCATTTTTTGCATGATTTATCCCGTCTCCGAAGTCTATAATTTTTCCAGGGAGTCCTTCATGTTCTGGTATTTCGTAATAAAGAGCATTCATTGTTAAATCTCTTCTTTTGTAATCGCTTTCGATAGAAGAAAAAGTTACTTTGTCTGGACGACGACCATCTGAATATTTGCCATCGTCTCTAAAAGTTGCAATTTCTATGTCTTCTTTGTCCATGTGAGCAACCCAGACTCCAAAGGCTTCTCCCTTTGGAAAATTAGAAATTCCTTCTTTTGTTAGTATTTCTCCTACTTTTTGCGGCAAGGCATCAGTGCAAACATCTACGTCTTTAGGCTTTTCATTTGGAGATCGTAAAAAATCTCTCACTGCACCTCCGACTACATACAATTTATAATTGTATTTTTTCATAATATTTCTTAAAAGAAATATTGATCTTGGCAATGGAATTTTTGCATTCATTGTTTTAGATTCTGTATTTTCCAACCATGTTTTGAATTTAATTTTAGCACCTTCTTTTGTCGTTGTTTCCATAAAGAGCTTCGAGATAAGGAATTGGTTCTATTTTTTATTTTGCTTGTAATATTTGATATATACTTTGTATTTATTCTCTTCTTCATGTAGAAATAAACACATTTATTAAAAATCCTTCAAATAGGAGTCAGAAAATGTCACAGAATAAAATTCAATACCTTCTAGTTAATCATCTTCTAAAACATGGTCAAATTTCTCTTAAATTACCTGATAATGTTAATTTAGAAATTGGCTTGACTCAAGAGAATGATAACGGAGATTTAGCTATTGAACCTAATTATTGCTGGATAATCGCAAGTCAAGAAGACAGGCTTGCTTCTATAGACTCTTATAACTTAGGGATTTCTTTTCCTGAAAATGAAAAGGTTTTTTTAGACGACGTTTCAGAAAATGTCAAAGGAAAGCAAATTAGAAAATTGAATATTATCTAATTTTTTCATTTTTTTAGATGATATATGTTGCCTAACATAGAAATACAAGATATACTTTCATTGTGTAAGTTTAAATTTTCTGTTTCTAAGATATTAGAAGTATCTAGAAATAGTTCCATTGTCCCTTCCACAATTTGAGAGCTAGAAAATGGGGCGATAAAATCAACCCAAAAAACAAAACCATTTTTGGCGAAAGAAAATCTAGAAATAGTAATTCTTATGCCTTTAAATGGCTTTTCTTCTACTTCTATGCGAGTTAGGTTATTTGCTTCTTCTTGTATTTTAAATAATACGAAAGCAAGTAATTTAGAGTGATCTAAAAATTGAGTCCAATTGGCAATTAACAATTCTTCGAATTTGTCTTTCAAAAAGACATTTTTAACATTTTTCATAATGGAGAGTTTCCATGAAAAAACCAGAGCTTTATTTAAAAGAGTATTGTCAGAAACTTTCTGACGATCAATTAAAATTTGTTGGTCAGAGACTTAGCCAAAGGTTAAGCGGAGATTTAGCAGAAGTTTTTGA
>RXKI01000131.1:152-25920 GCA_003962895.1 Neisseriaceae bacterium | reverse complement strand
CTTTTTTTGCTTTTTTGCTATGATTGATTGACTTGAAAAGGAACAACATGCCGCCTGTAGTAAAAACAGAAGATCAGAATGTTTTGGTTGCAACTTTGGAATTTCCTTATGCAAAATGGAAATTTGAAAAATTCAACCCTGTCCAATCTAGATGTATGGAATTTTTTGATAAAGATACGAATGGACTGATTGCAGCTTCCACAAGTGCTGGCAAGACTGTCGTAGCAGAGTTGTTTTTATCACAAGAAGTAAGGAAACGTGGTGGGAAAGGCATGTTTCTAGCTCCATTAAGAGCTTTAGGTAGAGAAAAATATGTAGAATGGACTGATAAAAATCATCATTTTGGAGATTTGAAAACAAGCATTTGTACAGGAGATTATCGCCTCACTCCTAACAGAATAAAAGAGTTAGACGATGCAGACCTTATTATTATGACATCTGAGATGTTAAACCATAGGTCAAGAAATATAAACGCCGAAAAAAGTAAATTCTTAAAAGATACTGGTACTTTGGTTATTGATGAATCGCATTTGCTAACTGTTCCAGGTAGAGGAGATCACTTGGAAGTTGGGTTGATGAAGTTTACTCAACTTAATCCTAAAGCTAGAATAATTCTTCTATCTGCCACTATGCCTAACGTAGAAGAGATAGCAGATTGGATTAGTTATTCTTTGACTAAAAATAATACATTTTTGTTAAAATCTCAATACAGACCAGTTCCATTGACTATTCATTATGAAATTTATGATGATAGCGAAAAGAGATATGATCTAGTAGAAGCTCAAAAGGTAGAAAAAGCATTAGATATAGTAGAAGATTATCCTGACGATAAATTTTTAATATTTGCTCATACAAAGAAAACTGGCGAGCTTATGAAGCAGGGTTTAAAACAAATAGGTGTAGAATCTCATTTTCATAATGCTGATTTAGAAGGAGATCAAAGAGCGGCTTTAGAAGATAGATTTAAAAATGATCCTAGTTTGAAGGTGATTATTGCCACCTCTACTTTGGCTTGGGGTTTAAACCTCCCAGCGAGAAGAGTAATCATTTTAGGAATTCACAGAGGATTATCCGAAGTTGAAACATATGATGTTACTCAAATGATAGGACGATCAGGAAGATTAGGCATAGACCCTATGGGAGATGCCTATATTCTAATTCCAGATAGTAAAGCCAAAGAATGTAAATCTCGATTGAGCAAACCTACTAGAATTGAATCTCAACTTTTGAATAAAGTTGGAGACAAGCATAAAGTGTTGGCTTTTCATCTTGTTAGTGAAATTGTAAACAAAAGTGTTCAAACAACAGAAGATGTGGAAAATTGGTACAAAAGAACTTTAGCTTATTTTCAAAATAAAATACTCGGAGATCATGTAGTAGATGATACATTAGAGTTGCTTCAAAAATGTGGAGCAATTCAAAAAGAGGGAAACATTTGGGTTGCCAAGCCTATTGGAAAAGTTTCAAGTATGTTTTATTTCTCTCCTTTTGATGTATCTGATTTATATTTTAATTTCAAAAATTTGTTTGAAAATAATCAAGAAGATGATGAATATCTTTTATCTATGGCTTTAGCAAACACAGATAGTCAAAAATCAAATATTATATCAAAAGCAGAAAAAGAAGAAATTAGTTTATTTTCAGCTAGACTAAGACACCATCCTTCTGGAGGAAGATTTAACAATGACGCAGCGATCAAATCTGGTTTTTGTTATCACAATTTGTTAAATGGACTTAATTCTAATGTTTGTGCAAATTTACAAAGAAATTTACAGTTTGATTATAATCGTGTTTCTCAAGTTTTAATTGCTTTGGATTCTTTAGCTGCAAAATGGGGGAGAGAAGTTTGGTTCAGAAATTTAGAAGGTAGAATATCTTATGGCGTTCCTGTTCATCTAGTTGACATTTGTAGTTTATCAGGAATTGCCAAGGTAAGAGCAAATAAACTTTATAATGCTGGCTTTACTACAATTGAAAAAATTGCTTCTTCTGATGTCGAGACTCTTAAAAAAGTTTTAAACATGAAGAAAGAAAACGTAGAAAATGTTTTGAAAGAAGCACAAGGTTTAGTTGTCTCAAGAGGATAAAAAATGATAAAATTGGCTATTTGTAAAATTAAAATGTGCGGCGAGGCAGTGTTAATTTTAGGAATTGGGAGAGAGTTTGTTGAAGGAGATTGGTTTTGGAATAAACTTCAAATTTACACATGTGAAGAATACATCAATAGGATAGAAAAATTTGATCCTATTGCATATGTAGAGTCTTTAAAAAACGGTCTTCCATTACTAATACAGTCTCAAGACCAAGCCGACAAAATGAATGAGTGTTGGAAAATGTTGGCTGAAAAAAGAGCGGACTATCAGGGAGATTTTGTTTTATTCAAATCTATCAATAAAAAAATTCCTATTTTAAAATCTAATCATGAATTCAATTTGGAAGATTGTGAACAAGTAGAAATTACATTGAACGAACTTAATTTGTTGAATAAAGAATTAAGTCATGGAGACTGGACAAGTTTTGATGAAGAATCATGGGGGAAGTGAATTGCAAATTGAACGAATTTGGGCGATGCCAAGTAAAAATACTTTTAGTATAAAACCTATTAAAGAATTATTGCAAAAAGAAGTTGGGCAAGGATTGTGGATCGATCCTTTTGCCAATGAAAATAAAGTAGCTTCAATTACAAATGACCTGAACCCAGAGTATGACACAACTTATCATTTGGATGCTTTGGATTTTTTAAAATTGTTTAAAGATGACGAAATAGATGGAGTTTTGTACGATCCGCCCTTTTCTGTCAGACAGGTCTCGGAATGCTATAAGAAGCACGGAATTGCAGTCACGCAAGAAACTACTAGAAGCGATTGGTGGACTAAACATAAAAAAGAAATATCTAGAATTATAAAAAAAGGTGGAAAAGTAATTACCTTTGGTTGGAATAGTGGTGGTATTGGTAAAACTAATGGTTTTGAAATTAAAAAGATATTGATGGTCCCTCATGGAGGAATTCACAATGATACTATTTGTACTGTAGAAGAAAAGATTATCTAGTCCTAAGCATTTTTCTTAGCAATTGTTTTTTATATAATTCTTGATTTACAAGAATTTTTTTTATTCCATTGCTAGTTTTTGTAGACACAAGAGGACTTCCTCCTGTGTGAAGTTCTCCAAAATTATCTTTTAAGCAACAAGAACAACACTCGTTTGCTGGAGGGATTATAGTTATATAAAGGTCTGTACAATCAGCAACAGAAAGCCCACCAGATATGTCTACGTTATTCACTAAAATTTGAAAATTAGAGTCGCAAACTACGGGAAAATTTGCTGTTATTATCCCAGCACCGACCGCCTTAAAGTGAAAAATATCTATGAAATATAAACAACAACCAGATGTTGTAATTCTAACTGTTGTGCTTTCACAAGGAATTGAGCAAACAGAGGTCAAAGCACTTACAGTATCCTCTTTTAAAGAAAATTCAAATTCTTTTGTGTCAAATTTTGGGAAATTTATTCCTAGAGAGTTGCTGGTTAAACCCAATCCAGAAGGAGGACAATCACATCCTTGATTGATTGGTCCTTCCCAAGAAGCAATGGGAGTCCCACAATGAAATACATAATTCCATGCATCATAGCAAGGGTCGGGCGGGCAACAATTGCAATTACAATCGCAAAAACCACCTGTTCCTAGACAATATGGAGGAGTGCATGTTCCCATTTAGTATTTTTCTTCTCCAAAAAAATTTTCTGGATATTCTATTTTAACAGTTCCTTTTCCTGAAGTTTTTTCTCCTTTTTCGTCTTCTACCCACCATCGCACTTGTTGTATTGGGATGTCTAACTCTTCCATATGACATTTATCTTCCACGCTTACAGGCATATGAAATGTTTTTCCTTCTATTAACACCGCAACTTTACAATGTTTTTTCTCTGCATCATAAAGAAGGCAATTTCCGCAAATTTTTTTTACTTCTTTCATAATTTATATTTTATATATTTCTTTTCTCTTTTCAAGTTTGCTATTGAAATGCTTTTGCTTTTCTTTAAGATTTATGAAAGTTTCTTTGTCTTTTAAGAGAGTTGAATTGAGGGAATTTTATGATATTTGGAATATCGGGAAGAAAAAACACAGGAAAGACAACTTTATCTGAAAGATTAATTGAACGAGGGTTCAAAAGAGCGAGTTTTGCAACTCCTTTGAAAGAATATGTTGCTAAATTGTTTAATTGGGAAATTGGAAGTCTTTATACCCAACAAGGAAAAGAAGAGTTATTAGATAATCCTGTTTTTTGGAATAAACAGATTTGTGATAAACTTGAAGATTTAGCTCAAATTAATTTAAACTTTACTGATGAAGTAAAGTTTTGCACTCGTAGAGATGCATTGCAATATATTGGAACTGATGTTTTAAGGGACGCTGATCCTGAATTTCATGTAAAGAAATTTGCTGAAAAATTTATTGATGGTGATTATGTTGTTGATGATGTAAGATTTCTCAACGAAGTAGATACTTTGAAAAAAATGAATGGTGTTTGCGTTCATATAATAAGACCATATAATTGGGTTTATTCTAATCATGATAGTGAAATTTCCGTTTCAAGAAAAGATGTTGATTATGTTGTGTTGAATGATTCATCACAACATAAAATGGTCAGAAAGTTTGATATGTTTTTAGATGGTTTGTTTTCTAAAAGAAAAAAACCAATATCTAAAATTGAGTTGATTGAAGTTATGAATCAATTCAACGGAGACACAAAAGAAGCTGCAAAATATTTAAAATGTAGTACAGATAAGATTGTTTGGTGGGCGACTAAATATATGATTAATATTGATAGAAATACATATAAATTAAATCATGACGCATTTTTTAGACCCTCCAAAGAGGCAGCATATTGGGCTGGTGTAATTTCTGCCGATGGGACTATAAAAAAGCATTTAGTTCATGATTATCTAGTCGAATTCAGTTCTCTTGATGTTGAATTAGTCCAAGGATTGAAATATTTTTTAAATACAAACAAACCAATATATGAATACAATCAACCAATTAACAATAAAACAAAGCATTCTTTAACTTTTTCTTCGCCTTATATTATTGAAGATTTGAAATTGTGGAATGTAGAACCTCTTAAATCTAAAAATAATCATATTCCTGACTGTATTAAAAATAATGAAGAATTATTATGTTATTGGTTGGTTGGGTTAATTGATGGAGATGGTAGCATTTATTTGGCGAAAGAAGAAAGTATAAGAATAACTATTTTAGCATCTCTTCAAATAATAGATTTTTTGAAAGAATGGCTTGATATTCCTTGTTCCAAAAGCCAAGAAAAAGATATAGAAAATTTATTTAATTTAAAATTTTGTGGGAAAAATGCTTTGGCTTTATACAAGAAAATTTATAAAGGCATGGGTTTAAAAAGAAAATGGGATAAAGTAATTCCTTTTCTCGATAAAGAGTGGCATCATTAAAATAATAATTCTTTAGTTAATCTCCTTTGACAATTCTTATACTATCTGATTCTTCATGATGCGTTGATGTTTCAAAGATAAAAGAATCTTCTAATGCTATCATTTGATGGTATAAACCTGGAGGGACATGAAAAGCCATCCCAGCGGTCAATACAACCTCTTCAGCCTTGGATAAATCTTCTTCGTATGAATATTTCATCACAATAGACCCAGAAAAACACATTAATACTTCGTCTTTTAATGGATGTATATGCCAAGAGCATTTTTTATTTTTATTGAAGTATAGTATTTTCCCACAATAAGATTCATTCCAAATCCATCTTTCGTATCCCCAACCTTTTTCTACATAGATCATATCTTCTTGATTTAAAATCAATTTATCTTTCATAATACTTTATTATATCAATAATTTGTTATTTTTTTGTTTTGAATATGATTAAATCTAATTTTTTGCCTTTGAATTGTTGGAATAAGATAGTAGATTTTGCTGTTTTATATGGATGTGACAAGCAACAGGTTATTGAAGGATCGATGCCAAAATATGCTTTAGATAAAATTTTAGAAATAATCTCTGGTCAAGGACTCCAAATTGGAGGTTTTGTTGGTGTTTCTCATTGTTATTTAGCTAGAAATTTAAATGGTACTATTTGTACTATTGATGCAAATATTCCTCATCGTGGTGTCAATAATCCTTTGCTTGTAGTGAGTAAGTTGGTGGAAAATTTTAAACTTCAAAATAATTCGATGCTAATTCATGGATATGCTATAGAGCAGATGAAAATTTTGATAAAACATCAATCAAAATTTGATTTCATTTTGTTAGATGGAAATCACAATTTTGAGAGTTTAAAAATTGAAATTGAATTAGCTGATAAATTGCTAAAAACAGGAGGTTTTTTAATATTAGATGATATTGATTATTGGGATGGTCCTAAAAAATTATATGAAAATTTTAATTTAGGCTATGAAAAAATTGGATCAAATAAAAGAGCTGGTATTTTAAAAAAATTATAGGTTATTTTTTATTTTTTGTTTTAATTTATTTAATCCAATTTCTGTTAAAACCATGAATTTATATCCTCTTGCTTCGCAATGTTGTTGACATGATTCCCATTTAGCTGAATTTTTTGGTAAATGTGTTTGATCTGATGGTTTTATTTCCCAAATTTCTACATGACCGTCTGAAAAATTGATCTTTAAATCAGGGTTATATTCATGCATTTCTCCTTGAAAAGTATATTTTACTTTAAAAGGTTCTACCTCATAAGAAATTATTTCTGACATGCATTCTAGACATTCATATACATTACACTCCATGCCAGAGCGGTAATGCATTTCTTTTCCTCCATTTTTTGTAGAAGTTAAATACCCTTCTCTAAATTTTGGTTTTCTTGATTTTAATTTGCCTTCTCCTCTGTTAGTTTGATCTTTCCATACAACAGCCTTCATTTGCCCCTTAGCAGGAATTTTTTCGTGTGGGTGTTTGACTTTAAAGTGTAAACGAAGGTCTCGTACGGGGCTTCCACAGCGTTCTAAAGGGCAACAGACAAATTCTCTGCCTTCTTCGTGACTTTCTACTATGTGTTCTTTGTATTCATCAAAGGATAAAAATCCTTTTCCGCATACGAAACAAACATATTTTCTTTGTTTGTCATTTTTTGGAGGAAATGGAAGTCCATTATTCATTTTGATCTTTTCTTTTTCAATAATTTTTTAACAGCTTCTTGTCTGTCTATTATGCATATTTTTGGAATATCTTTTAATCCAAACATTGTTGTTGATGAATCTTTTCCATTTATCAATGTGTTAATTAAATTTACAGCAATAAATCTTGCTTGATCTTTGAAATCTGTTGTTAAATCATCATCATTTTTTAATTTTGCAAATATTATTCTGCTATTTTCTGGTGCCCCAAAATAATCATCATCTTTTTTAAAGAATAAATTTAATTGATTTCCATCTAATAGATTTTCAATTTCATCCATATCTTCTTTAAAGTTTTTGAAATTAATTAATTTGCTCAAAATTACACCATGAATTACTAAAGGGATGATAATAATATTTATTGCAGGATAGATAAATTATGAAAACTTTTTTTGGTTTTAGACAATTCTTGGAAGATATGGACCCTTCTTTTGAAAAGAAGGTAGATTCCTCTATGAATGGAAACAAAGCAAATAAAGATGATTCCCAACAGCTTGATTACTTTGCTGCTTTGGGTGATGAACAAGGTATTTCTTGGGAGGATTTAGTTAAGTCTTTAGAAGGTCAACCTTGGGTTTCTTCTCATTTTGACTTAGGTGGTATTAAATATAAATTGTCTGCTTGGGAAATAGTTCCTGGTTCTTTAAACCAAAACGGGGCAGACATAAGACTTAAACCTCAAAATAATGATAGAAGCTATTTAAAAGGCAATAGATTAAATAAAAGTAGCTATAGAGACGACAAAAGATATCATTTAAGTAGAAAGCAATTAATAGATTTTTTAACAACTGGATGGACTCCTGCCGTTCAAGCGGCTCAATCTTCTATAGGAGCCGATCCATCTATGGGACAAATGTAATATGACAAATTTTAAAAAATGGTTAAATGTAAAAGAATCCTCTGCAACTGGAACAGATTGCATTGCTGTAGTTCCTAAACTTCTTGGATATTTACCTGAAAAGAAGAAGAAATCTTCTGAAAACAAGAAGCAATCTTGATCTTTTTTCGACAAAACCTACAATTGATTCGGTTTTCAAAGAAAAGTGTATCAAAGGGAAGAAAAAATTGGAAATTGATGTTTTAAATAATGTTCCTAACAGAGTTATAAAATGTTTGGATCAAGGTTTTGTTTCTTTTGTCGACACTATGCCTCGACTCGTACCAGAAGAACAAAAAACCTCAGATTTTGCAATCGTGCAAGCAGCTAGAGTGTCTTATGGAAATGGCACGAAAACCGTAAATGAAGACAGAGGTCTTCTTAGATATTTGATGCGACATACCCACACTACTCCATTTGAAATGGTTGAGTTTAAATTTCATATGAAGATGCCTATATTTGTTGCGAGACAAATTGTTCGTCATAGAATGGCTAGTCTAAACGAAGTCTCGGGTAGATATTCTGTTCTCAAAGAAGAGTTCTATATCCCAGAGATGGAAAATGTAAAAAAACAATCTGTTTTAAATAAACAAGGTGGCGATGAAACTTTAGAATCAAAAGAAGCAGAGATTTACTTAAATAAGTTAAAAGATTTTTCCGATTCAAGTTATGATTTTTATAAAGAGAATTTGGTAAAAGAGGTTTCTAGAGAACAAGCTAGAATGGTTTTGCCTGTAAACCTTTACACAGAATGGTATTGGAAAATAGACTTAAAGAACCTTTTACATTTTTTATGTTTAAGATGTGATGCTCATGCTCAGTATGAAACAAGAGTCTTTGCTGACGCTATTTTGGAATTGATAACTCCTATTGTTCCTTTGACAATTGAGGCTTGGAATGATTATCAAGAATATAGGGGAGCAATTAAATTAACTAGGTTAGAAATAGATGCTTTGAAAGAAGCATTTAAAGGAGAAGTTAAAGTTCCTCATATAAATAGCGACAACAAGAGAGAAAAACAAGAATGGAAAGAAAAAGCAGCTAAGTTGGGTCTTGTTGTAGAATAATTTTTTTACTTAAAAATAAAAAGCTCATTGTACTTTAATGAATGTACAATGAGCTTTTTTAATGAATTTTTAAAATTAGATATTGATTCTTTACCTTTAAAAGTAGTTGTCATTGGTGACGCAATGATAGACGAATACTTCAATGTGTCTATTAAAAAGATATCTCCTGAGTTTCCTATTCCTGTTATGCATTCTGACCATGAAGTTCCTTTAAGTTTGCCAGGCGGAGCCGCTAATGTAGCCTATCAATTTAAGAATTTTAATGTAAAGCCTTATTTAATTTCTTTTATAGATGATGATTTTTTTAGATGTTTTTCAAAAAATTTAAATCTAAGTTTTTCTAAAAATATTCAAATAGATTCCAATTTAAAGATACCAAGAAAAAAACGTTTTTATAATGAAGATTTTCCAACATACAGATGGGATGTAGAAGCTAAAAATTATGGAATGGAAGTTGATAAATTAGAAAAAAGTTGCGAATCTTTATTACAAAATGCAAAGAGACAAAATTTTGATATAACAATTTTTTCTGATTATAATAAAGGTATTTTTTACAAAAACGATCAATTGATAAATGATATTATCAAAAAGTCAAAAGTAAGCATTGTTGATTCAAAAGTAGGAGATTTAAAGAAGTGGAAGGGTTGTTCTGTATTTAAACCTAATCTTCAAGAAGCTCTTTCTCTTTCTGGTTGTTCGGATGTAAAAGAAGCAGGTAGATATCTGAGAAGAGAATTGGAATGCCAAGCTGTTGTAATTACAAAATCTGGAGATGGGGTTTCTATATTTACAGAGGAAGAAGAATTTGAAATAATTCCAGAGAGAAAATCTTTAGCTGAATCTGTAATCGGTGCAGGAGATTGTTTTACAGCTTTTTTAGCTATGTGTTTAGGAAGAGGATTAGATATTAAATTTGCTTCTAATATTGCTTGGAAGGCAGGTTCAATTTATGTTAAAAGTAAACACAATAAGCCTATATCTAGAGTTGATTTGTTGAATGGAAAAATTATAGAAAAAGGATATGAAGATTTCTTTTTGAATAGAGAAAATCGTGATTTTAAATTATCTTTTTCAAATGGCTGTTTTGATCTTTTGCATGTAGGTCATATAGCTTCTTTAGAATTTGCAAAATCCAAGTCTGACAAATTGGTAGTTGCTGTAAATACTGATGAAAGTGTATCTAGATTGAAACAAGGAAGACCAATTATTCCTTTAGATCAAAGGATGCGTCTTCTTGCTGGTTTGGATTGTGTAGATTTTGTAATTCAATTCGATGAAGACACTCCATTGAATATAATTAAAAAAATACAGCCAGATGTATTAACAAAAGGACAGCCGTATAAAAAAGAAGAGGTAATAGGGTTCGATATAGTCCCTGAAACTTATATTGGAGAAACTCCAAATGTTTATACATCTGACATAATTAAAAAATGTCAAGGCAAAGTTTAAACTTTGCAATTTGAACAAGAGCAACACTCACAGCAAGTCTTTTCCTTGCAACACTTGTGAGAACAATCTTCCTTTTCTTCACATTTGCAACATTTTGTTGTGCAATTGTAAACTAAACCACCTATAAAACCAATTATAACTGCGAAAAAAAATTGAATTTCCATATATTTCCTTTATTGATTTTTATACAAATATATATATGATTATTTGATAGTATTTAAATATGACTCGTAAAAAAACTTTAATCAATAAAATATACAAAAAAAAGCAAGATAAAAAATGTTATTTTTGTCCTTGTAATGATTATGATCTTTTAGATGTTCATAGAATAAATGAAGGTTCAAATGGTGGAAAGTACACAGAATTTAACACTGTAGTTGTTTGTAGTTTGTGTCATAGAAAAATCCACTCGGGGAAAATTAAAGTTTTTAGGAAATATTTTTCAACAAAAGGTTGGGTTTTACATTATTTAGATGAAAATAATGTTGAACATTTTGATTGATTACTAATTTAAAATATGATTTCTTCTACTGGTGAAAATTTAAGCATCTTAATTAGCTGTGATTATTCAATAAATCAGAATTGGATGACTTTTCTTTCTTGGTATTGTTTATACAAAAACTTACCAGACGCTAAAGTTTATGTCATTTGTGATAGAAATTCTATGAATTCTTTAATTTTTGAATGGACTAAAAAATGTGGAATTTATTTTGAAATTGTAAAACCAATGTCTTTAGAAGAAAAAGTAAATCATTTAAGAAAAAAAGGATTTGGAGAATCTCTCGTTGTTATAAATTCAAGCACATTAGCCATTAGAGATTTTGAAGAAGCTGGTTTTGACCCAAATAAACTTTATAAAAAAGTTAGCTATATGTCCGAATCTTTATGTTGTGATGCAAAAGACAATAAATATTGCGTATTTGCAGACTATTCAAAAGGATGGGGAAAGTTTGTTCCTGAATTGTGGATAAATAAAATAAACAGTCCATTTTCAAATGAAAATAAATATGCCTTGGGAGACTTGACTATAAACGAAATTAGAATCGGGAAACTTTGGAATTCTGTGGCACATTTGTTTCGAACATTGTCGAAAGGATAAACATGAGAAGATTTAATTACGATAACAATGAAGATGAGTTCAGAAATGAAGTTGATAAATTTTTTAATGATGGAGAAGGCAAATCCGATACTTCTTATCCATATCCTCTTCCAATGGATATGGATATTACAATTGAAGGTGAAGATGCTTTTGTTTTGGCTGAAAAAGAATTTAATTTAAAAATATATAGAACCGCAGTCAAAATAGCAGAAAATTCTTTTTTCTGGAGATTTTATTCTTTTAACACTCGTTTAAATATTATCAATAAAATTTACAAAGATATTGAGGAAAAAAATGCCGAAGTATGATTTTGAATGCAAAAAGTGTAAATGCACATATGAAGAATTAGCTCCTTTTGACAAGACTGGTAAATATCCTGATGTAACCTGCCCAGAATGTGGTTCTAAAAGTAAAGAAAAAGTCATGTCATCTTGTGCTTATACTTTTGCAAATCCAGTAGGAACAGATAAGTGGACTAGTGAATCTCAAGGTCATGATTATAGATTTAAACATAATCTCCCAAAAGTGATTAAAGAAAGAAGAGACGCAGAAATTGCTTCAAAAATGGGAAAACAACCTTATAAACATATTGACGATCTAAATAAAGACAATTCTTGGGGAGAGGTGAAATAGTGTCTAGAATATTAGATTTGTTAGAAAACGCTGAAAAAAAGAAAAAAGATTTTCTTGATGAAGTTGAAAGAAAGAAAAAAGAAGATTATGATTCGAATGCAAATTATTTAAATTTAGCTAAAGAATTTTTTTTAAAATTTGAAGAAGAAATAAAATCTAAATTACAGGGAACTAATGTAGGATTAGTTCCTGTTGTTGTCACAAGTGCTGCTTTAGAATCTCGCCCTGATATGTTTGCTATTTCTTGCATATGGCAGGTGGATTTAAAAGATTTTGATTCTATTACAATACGAGCAGAAGATTATTACAACTATGAAGATGGAACAAGGATTTTTTCTTTTTCTGATTCTTTTTTTAAAGGAAAGAATTTCAAAATCACTAAAAATTTTTCTAATTTTGAATTAGGAGAAATAAACGAGTCAGGAGAAATTTCTTTTAAAAATGTTTCTCTTCAAGAATTCGTAGAAGAATTCTTAGTTTATTATATTGAAAATGCTACAAACAATTACATTAAAAAAATCACTTCTTAGATTTTAAACAAATTATAAAAAGCAAGACAAAGATGAAAGTTTTTGTCTTGCTTTTATTTTTTCTAAATATATGATTTATTTAGGTTAGATAGAAATCTAACTTTAAAGTAAACTTGTCAAAGTTTACGACTATATCTAAAAAGTAGTTCCGAAACACTTGGGAGCAATTGATGACTTCAATCCTTAAAAACGCTTTAAATAATTTTGACAAAGAAAAGTTCAAGAAACTAAACGCAGAGATGAGCTTCTCAGAATACCTTGAAATGGTTCATCAAAAACCATTTCTTCTGAGAAATGCATGGCAAACGCTTTATGACATGATAATGGAAAAGGGAACGGATACCGTAGAAGAATATAGAAAAACTTATGTTCATTATAAGTTTTTCGACAACCCAGAAAATCCAATTATCGGATTAACTCCCACAAAAGATGCTATTGTTAAGTTTATTAAGGGTGCTGCTGGAGGATACGGAACAGAGAAAAGAATTCTGTTGCTTCATGGACCTGTAGGAAGCTCCAAATCTACAATTTGTAGATTACTTAAAAGAGAGATGGAAAAGTTCTCTAAAACTGATTTTGGAGCTTGGTATTCATATAAGTGGGTTAACCTGCCAACAGGGTCAGATGGAATCTACACAGAATCCGAATGTAATAGCCCTATGCATGAACAGCCTCTTAAACTCCTTCCATTAGAAGTCCGTCTTCCTATTATTGAAGAATTAAATAGGATTATGATGGAAAACACCCCAGAAGAAAAGAGAGCAGATTTATACACTTTGAAGTGTAACGATGAACTGAATCCTCTTTGCAAGAAATTTATGAACATGCTCCTTAAGAAGTATGATGGAGACCTTGAAAAAGTTCTTGAAAATCATATCAGAGTTGTAAGAAAAGTGTATAGCGAAGCAGATCGTTGCGGAATCGCCACCTTCCAACCTAAAGACGAAAAGAACCAAGACAGCACAGAGCTTACGGGTGACATTAACTTTAGACAAATTGGAAACTTTGGATCAGACTCTGACCCAAGAGCTTTTAATTTCGATGGCGAATTCTGTGTTGGAAATAGAGGTTTAATTGAATTTATCGAAGCTCTTAAACTTGATACCTCATTCTTGTATGATTTATTGGGAGCCTCTCAGGAACAAAGCATTAAGCCTAAGAAGTTTTCTCAAGTCAATATAGATGAGGCAATTATTGCTCATACAAACGATCCAGAGTTTCAAAAGCTAAAGAGCGACCAATATATGGAAGCCTTTAGAGATAGAACGAATAAAGTCGATGTTCCATATACTTTAAAATGGAGTGAAGAACTTAAGATTCTTGAAAAAGATTATGGTCCTAGCAAAGTTAAACATCATATTGCTCCTCATACTTTAGAAATTGCCGCTTTATGGTCAGTCTTGACAAGACTTGATGATGATAAAGAAGGCAAAATTTCGTTAACAGAAAAAGCAGAACTCTATGACGGAAAACTTCTCCCAGGATGGACAGAAGATGCTGTAAAAGAAATGAAAGACAAATACCCAGATGAAGGTATGACTAGCGGGATGTCAATTCGATATCTTCAAGACAAGATTTCTAATTGTCTTTCAAACCATCACGATTATGTAAATATGTTTATGGTTCTAAATGAATTGAAAGATGGATTGGAAAATTCTTCTCTTCTTTCTAATAAAGAACATATCAACAAATATATGACCTGTGTTGATTTGTGTGTTAAGAAATTAACTGAAATTCTCTCTAATGAAGTTCAAAAAGCTCTTGTTGGAGATGAAGATGCAATAATTAGATTGTGTGCAAATTATATTGATAACTTAATGGCTTATAATGGTAAGGCTAAAATCAAAGACCCAATTACTGGTCAAGATAGAAAACCAGATGAAAGACTTATGCGTCAAGTTGAAGAAAAGATTCAAATCCCAGATACTGGAGTTGATGATTTTAGAGGACAAATCGCCATGTTTATGGCAGACTTGGCACACAAAGGTAAACAATTCAAATGGGATAGCAATCAAAAGTTGAAGAAGGCTTTTGAAGCTAAGTTGTTTGAAGACGTTAAAGACACAATTAAGTTGAGTGCTTTGAGCGTCAATGGTTCATCTGTTGTAGATAAAAATATTCAAGAAAAGATCGATGCTATTAAAACAAGATTGATTCGACAATATGGATATAACGAACGATCTGCAAGAGATGTCCTTGACTTTGTAGGTGGAATCTTTGCCCGTGGCGATCTTGCTGAAGATGATTAATATCTGGTTTAATTTAGGGAGAGGGGTTTCCTCTCCCTTGCTTTTAAATTAACTTAGGAGTTAGCTTTGCCTAGAAGAATAGAAGAAGATCACAAAGATTTCAGAGACGTAGTTTCTGGCAGAATTAGAAAATCTTTAAAAAAGTTTATAAAAAGTGGGCAAATAGTAAGAAATAAAGGAAAGAATGGAAAAATATCCATATCTATTCCTCAGATAGATATCCCTCATTTTGTTCATGGAAGCAATGGTGAAGGACTCAACAGGGGAGAAGGAGAAAAAGGTGATGTCATAGGACAAGAGCCTCAAAAAGGAAAAGGAAAAGCTGGACAAGGAGAGTCGCAAGGGATTATGATTAATTTAAGTTTAGAAGAGGTTTTAAAATTTATGCAGGAAGAATTGCAACTTCCCAACATAAAGAAAAAACCAAATCAAACTTATGATGAAGTAAAAATTAAATATAACAAAATATCTTTAGTTGGACCAGAGTCTCTTCGTCATAACCGAAGAACATTGATGCAGACTTTAAAAAGACAAGCAGCCGAAGGCACTTTAGATAAATTATCTTACGTCCCAGGTTTGAAAGACCCTGTTCGTGTTTTAAAACCAATTGGTGAAGATAAAAGATATAGAAAATTTAATGAAATTCAAATTCCATCAAGTAATGCTTTAATTGTTTTCGCACGAGATGGTTCTGCGTCTATGGACACAGAAAAATGTGAAATAGTTAATGATATGGCTTGGTGGATAGATGTTTGGATTAGAAGATTTCATGACCGTGTAGAAAAAATGTATGTTTGGCATGATGTTTCTGCTGCTGAAGTGGATGAAGATAAGTTTTATAAATATCGTTTTGGCGGAGGCACAGCTTGTTCTTCTGCTTTTGATTTTATTTCAAAACAATTTGAAAATAGATATCCTCCTGAGAAATGGAACATATATGTTTTTTACTTCACAGATGGTGACAATCAAAGAGATGACAATGAAACTTTTTTAACAACACTAAAAGAAAAGTTTTCTTCAAATGTTGTCAATTTTGTTGGAATCTCTCAAATACTTCCTTATAGATACGGGAATAATGATACAATAAAAGATATAGTTGATGAAGCTGTTAAAAACTCTACTTTAAATAAAGACTATTTTAGGACGGTAGAAATCGCCCCTGATAATCCAGCAGGAGGTTATAGCGGACTGTCAGAAGAAGAAAGAAACAAAAAGGTATTGCAAGCAATAAAGACTTTGCTTGGCAATCCTTCTGCAATTACACAAGATTAAAGGTAAAAAAAGATGTCTTTTATGCATGGTTCGTCATTGCTTCTTGGCAACAACACTGTTCCAGGAGTACAACTTTCAAAAGAACTTAAAGAATACGCTCCAATTATTCTTAAAGCATGTAGAGATTGGGGGTTGGATTTTTATCCAACTGTAATTCAATTGCTTACATATGATGAAATATCAGAAATAGCCGCTTATGGAGGATTCCCAGTGAGATATCCTCATTGGACTTTCGGTATGGAATATGAAGAATTACAAAGAGGATATCAATATGGAATGCACAGAATATATGAGATGGTTATTAATTGCTGTGGTCTGGAAACTAAAATTTTAACAAAAAAAGGTAGCAAAAACGCAGGAGAAATTAAATCTGGCGATATTGTTATGGGAGCTAGAGGGTGGAGAGATGTAGTTGCTGTAAAAAAACAAAAATCATCTAAAGTCTTTCAAATTACTTGTGAAGAATTGTCTTTAAAAACAATATGTACGCCAAACCACAAATGGAAATGTATTCGTTCTGGAGAGGATGTTTGGGTAGAGACAAAAGATATAAAAATTGGTGATGCGATTCAAGCTGGTGCTGATTATGATTATTTTTTAGGAAATCCCTTTGAAATAAAATGGACCGCAGAAAAAGTTATAGAAAAAACAAGAAAAAATATTCGTAATCAGCTTATTCCTATTTCTCCTCCTGATAAAATGACACTTGAATTAGCAGAGTTGATGGGCATTTTAACAGGAGATGGGTCAGTTGGAGTCAGGCTTGCTTCTAACACTTTAAATGTCTGTATTCACAAACCTTTAATTGATTTTCAAAAACATGTATTCAATCTTTTTCATAATGTTTTTGGAAGAGAGCCTTCAATTTATGAAAAAAAGAAATCGGTTAATTTAATTTCTCTTTCTAGTAAATTTGCTGTAGATTACTTAAATTCTATTGGTTTTAAAACTGGTTCTACTTATAGAAATAAAAGAGTACCATTTAGCATTTTTGCTTCTTCTAATGAGTATAGGGCTGCTTTTTTGAGAGGTCTTTTTGATACTGATGGTTATTGTGGAAAATATTTATCTCTTAGCTGTTTTTCCGATGAACTTGCTCAAGATATTCAATTGTTGTTACTTGAAATGGGGATTCGATCTAAGGTAAAAAGAGTTAAAAATAAAAATAATGATATAGCTGTTTTGTTAATCAAAGGCTTACCGAATTTAGTTTCTTTTGAACAAAAAATTGGTTTTAGTCTTAACTATAAAGCCGAAGCATTGGCTGTCTTGACATCTCGTGATGGACGATCTGGAAGAGGTCAAATTTTACCTGGAGTTATGGATAAAATTTTTGATAAAATAGATTCTATGGACAAACCCCCAGAGTGGATGTATAAATGGAGAAAACGCACATTACAAAAAGATAAAACAACAAATTCATTATATGGATTTTTACACAAAGCCATGAATAAAGGCTATGGGAATTGTTTCAAAGATTTATATGAACTTGTGAAAAAACCAGTATATGTGGTTTCAAAAATTGAAGAATTGGAAGAAGAACAAGAGACTATTGACATTGCTTTAGATCATGATGACCATGATTTTTTGGCAAACGGTCTTGTTTCTCATAACACAAATCCATGTTATCAATGGCTTTTGAGTTCAAATACTCTTGTGGATAATCTTACAGTAATTGCTCATGCCACTGGTCATAATGATTTCTTTAAAAATAACATTTATTTTTCTGCTACTGATACTAACATGCTAAATAAAATGGCAAATCATGGTACAAGAATAAGAAAGTATATGGCTAGATGGGGCAAAGAAAGAGTGATTGAATTTTTAGATTTAGTAAAAAGAATAGACACCCTTATCGATGGAGCAGATGCATGGAAAGAAAAAGTAGTAAAAGATGTCATCATCCGAGACGAAAGAAAGTATAATTACCCTAAAAGACTAAATGTAGATAAGGAAAGATTGTATATGGAACCTTTCCTTAACACTCAAGGCTTTAAAGAAAAGGAAAACGAAAGAGTAAAAAGAAAAGACCTTTCTGAAGAGATTGGATTTTTTAAAAATCCAACTAAAAACATAATGGCTTTTCTAAGAGATAACGCTCCGCTAAAACCGTGGCAGGCTGATATTATGTCTATGTTGTATGATGAAGCGATATATTTTTATCCACAACGACAAACTAAAGTTTTAAATGAGGGCTGGGCAAGTATGACTGATTCTGTAATAATGGCAGAACAAGGTTATGTTTCTTTAGGACAACCATCTCATGATTGTGGAATATTTGAATATGCAGAACATAAAATGGGAGTTTTAGGAGGAAAATATTCTAACAATCCTTATAAATTGGGATACAATCTTTTATGTGATATTCGGAAACGATGGGACAACGGACAGTTTGGAACAGATTGGGAAGATTGTAACAATATGAGAGAAAAAGAGAATTGGAATGACACTCATGCTGCTACAAATCTTGGGAAAGAGAAGATTTTTGAAGTTAGAAAATATTACAATGACTTGACTCTTATACATGAATTTTTCACTGAAGATTTTTGTAGAGAACAAGAGTATTACCAGTGGAAAAAATTAAATAATGGCAACATAATTATCTCTAGTAGAGATTATAAAACTATTAAAGATTCTTTGATGAAAAAACATTTAAATGGTGGTTTACCAAACATTAAATTGATAGAACCTGATTATAAAGGAAAAGGAGCAATGCTTCTTGAACACGAGTCAGATGGAAGACCTATTTACGAACCTTATGTTGAAGATGTAATGAATGCTATCAAGAAGATTTGGAACAATGATGTTTACTTCATCAACAAAAATGATGGAAAAGAAAAAATTCATTGCTCTTATAACTTTAGAAACGCCCCAGGTCAGATACAATATGAAGTTGTTTCTAGAGAAGAACACTTAAAGTCTTGAACAAAAAGAGTAAATTTTTGAAAAGCACAAAAAAACAATTTTCTCCTATTGAATTCGGAGAGATGCTTCATCATGTCCAGAATTATGGGATAAACTGGACTAATCGTGAAATATACCTTCACAGCCATTACTCAAGTACAGAAGAAGAAGGTATTGAGTATAGAATGGCTACTCAATTTATAAAAAATTTACATTTATTAAATTCAATAAATGATAAAAAGATTACTGTTCATCTCCAAACTCCTGGAGGAGATTGGAATCATGGAATTGCCATGTTCGATGCGGTAGTTTTTTCCAAATCTCCAATTTCAATGATTGCTTATGGAGAAATAAACTCAATGAGCGGTATATTCTTTCAATCTGCAAAAGAAAGAATTATGATGCCAAATTGCTCTTTAATGATTCATAAAGGATTTCTTGCACTAGAAGGAAATACAAACGCAATACATTCTAACGCAATGTTTTCAAGAAGGACTGATCTGTCTATGTTGAAAATATTTGCAGAAAAAGCAGTTGGGTCTCCTTTCTTTAAAGAAAAGAAAATGAATGTTAAACAAATTGAGAGTTATATTGATAAAAAGATATCAAGAGTGGGAGATTGGAACTTGACCTCTGAAGAATCTGTTTATTATGGATTTGCAGATAAAATTTTTGATGGTAAAAACTAAAAGAAAGATTTTTAATGTCGATAGATTCAATGCCGACTCAATCAAGAGTTTCTTATGGTAAAGAAAAAGAAGATCAGGTAATCAAATGTTTAAATGAAAATTACTCAGACATGGGATATAATCTTATGCCTGGAAGTTTCATGGAAGATTGCAATGAAAAAACTGATTGCTGGCAAGTCACTGCTTCTGGGAAAAAACTTAGAAGTGCTATAAAAGCTCGTGTTTCTAAAAATGACATATTAGTAGCAATGAGAGACCCTTATTACGGAAATTCTCATCCTGAAACTAAAATTGGAAGAGATGTATTGTATGAATATTTTCAATATATAACTCTGTCTCAAGATGGAGAAACCATCAGAGTCGCCAGTGGAAAAGTTATTCATAAAATTTGCAATCAATTGTGGGATGAGCTTATGAATGATGTTGGAGACATAGACATGTCTGAGCATCCTTATAATAAAGCAAGACCTATCAATTTGCTTAAATCAAAGGCTAGACCTGGATGCGAACTTTGGTTACACTATGATAGGTGGAAGGGTCAGCCTAAAATTCTTGGTTTCATTCCTCCTTCTACTTTAAAAGAAAACAAAGAAATAAAATATCACAAGTTTATACATTCTTAAAGAAAGAAAAAAATGAATGAAGATTTGAATTGGTTATTGACAGATGAATTCGTTTCTTTTTCAAACAAGATAAAAGAAATAGTTGAACTTAAAAAAGCTAAAAAAGCGGAGCTTAAGTCTTTTTATGAAAAGACTCAAAATGAGTTGAAAAAACTTGAGGAAGAAGCTACTATTGCTCAAGAAGAGTTTGAGACTTTCAAGTCTTCTTCTCATAAGAAGGAAGATTGATTTATGGAATTTAAGTTAATATTCGATCCTTCAAAATCTATAATTTGTGTTGATAGTTTTGTTAATTATGAAATGTTAAATATAAAGTTGTACATTAAACCAGAAGATGCAAAAATATCATCAGATAATTCTGACTTTGTGCAAAAAAATGAAGAAATTCTTTTTGACAAAATAATGCTTGAACTAGGTGATTTGGTAAAAAAACAAATAAAACATTCTCATCCTTATGGAAGAATAACAAAAGTTCAAAAGAAAAAGACTATTTTTGAAAAATTCAAAAATATTTTTAAACACAAAAAGGAAACAAATGTCTCAAGAGATTAGTAGAAATGGAGGTAAGATGGAGTGCGTCGGTTTCGAGCATCTCCATCTTTGACTACACACTGATTTTAGTCTTTTGGACGGGTATGGTCTTGTAGAAGAATATGCAAACAGAGCGGTAAAGATAAATCAAAAGTTTCTAACTGTCTCAGATCATGGAATGATGGGAGCTATCCCAAGACAAATTAGAGCTTGTGAAAAAGCTAGTAGCAAAGTTAAAGATACTCTTTCTCCGATATTTGCTTGTGAATTATATGTAAATTCAATGCAGCCAGAGTGTGCTTCTGTAGAGGATTTACAATCTTTTACTAAAAATTTAGATGATGTTCAAAAGAAAAGATTTCGTTCAAGTAGCCATTTATTAGCAATTGCCTACAACGAAGTTGGATATAAAAATTTAGTTAGATTGACTTCTTGGGGCTGGACAAAAGGATTTTACTATAAACCTCGTGTAAATCATGATATGCTTCTTAAACATAAAGAAGGTTTATATTTCACTTCTTGTTGTTATAACAGCGAAGTAGGTAGAGCATTCGATCAAGGAGGAGAAGAAGCTGGCTTTGCTATGATCGAAAAACAAATAGAAATGTTTGGAAAAGATCATTATTTTTTAGAGTTTATGCTTTTAGATTTCGCAAAACAAAAGCCATATAATAAGTTTATTATAGATGCACATGAAAAATATAAACTTCCTTTGATTGTTACAAATGATTGCCATGTTTGCAATAAAGAAGATTCTAAATATCAAAGTTTGATGATGATGGTTCAAACTGGAAAAACGATTGCTGATATTCAGAGAATTGTAGATGAAGAAGGCTCTCAGGATATTTTTGAATTACAAGATACAAATCTTTGGATGAAATCTGAAGAAGAAATTAGTGAAAAATGGGCAAAAGATTATAGCGACGTTATTCCTTATGAACTTTTCTGTGACGCAAAAAGGAACACAGTCAAAATTTGCGAGTCTGCAAAAGGAATCCAACTCGATAGAGGTTTGAAACTTCCTGTTCTTCAAGATTGCGATGAAATACTAGCAGAAGAAGTAAAAAAAGGCTTCTTGAAAAAGAACCTTCCTAAAAGTAAAGTTTACATAGATAGATTAAGAGAAGAACTCAGCCTTATAACAAGAAAAGGATTTTCTAGTTATTTCTTAATTCAAAAAATGATGACAGATGAAGCAAGAAGGTCTTGTTCTAAACTATTGGGCTGGGGAGATGGTTCTCAAGCCGTTGGTCCTGGAAGAGGCTGTCTTGCTCCTGAAGTACCTATAATCACTAAAAATGGAGTTTTAAAACCTATAAAAGATGTGCTTGTGGGAGATTCTGTTTTAACTAGAGATGGAACTTTTCAAAGAGTAATAAACACTGCTGTCTATCCTCTTAAAGACGAAACTCTAATTTCTCTTTATGCTTATTACGGAGACAACCGTGGCGTGTCTCTCACTAAAGATCATAAAGTTTTAGTTGAAAAAGGAAAAAGAGTAAAAGCATATGGATCATGGTCGAAAACAACACAATCATCTCGCAAATCAATAGTTGAACCAAATGGAGACTTGATTTGGAAAAGAGCTGATGAAATTGAACTTGGAGATTGGCTTTATATTCCAATTCCTAAAGTTGAAATCAAATCACCTGAAATATTTGATTTATCTAAATTCTCTGAAGACAAAGACCTCGTTTCTGAGAAGGAAGTTTATCAAGATTGGACGAATCCATTGACAAAGCAACTTAGAAAAAGAAAAATATGTAATCGTTATTTAAACTTTAACTCTGAATTATTCTGGAAAGTAGTCGGACTCTTTGCAGGTGACGGTTGGAAACGAAGCGACGATAGCAATAGAATTGGATTTGCCCTTCACTCAGAGAACAATCTTGAGAATTTATGTATTCTAAAGAGTTTTGCTGAATCTATGAAAATAGATTGGTCTATGAAGAAAAGTTCTACTAAAAAATTAATTCAATTTTATATGAATAACAAATATATTAAAAATTTGTTTGATGTTTTGTTCAATATGTACAAATGCACTCCCGAGACAAAACATATACCAGAAATGGTATTTTCTCTTCCCGACAATTTAAAATGGGCTTTTTTGAAAGGCTACTTTTTAAGTGATGGTCATCAAGCTGAGAACAAGATTTCTTTTGATAGCAAGTCAGAAACTTTGGCTGCTCAAGTAAAATTTCTTTTATTATTGCTTGGACAACCTTCTTCTATAAACTATGGGAAAAGATTAGACAAGAGAACAAATAAAAGAAGTTTTTGCTTTAAAATAAATACTCCATCTAATTTAATGCTTGGAATAAAAAAATCTACTAAAAATTATGTTTTTAGAAAAGCAAAAGATGGAATCCTATTGAAAGTAAGAAAGATAGGAGAACAACTTGATGTCAAATTTGTACATGATTTTGAAGTTGAAAATAATCACAATTATGCAACAAGTTCTTTTATTGTCCATAATTCCGCAGTGGGAGCCTTGACTTGCTATTGTTTAGGAATTACATCTGTCGATCCTGTTCAAGAAGGTCTTCTTTTCAGTAGATTCATGAGTGAAGCTAGAGGTGGAAGAAGTATTGTTTTAGATTTTAAAAACATTGATCCATTACCTCCTGAAGAAGTTTTTGTGGAATAAAAAATATATTCTTCTATAATAGATAATTTAACTTTACTTTTCGGAGAATTCATATTATGGCAGCATCAAGCGTAACAGGAAAAGGAGAAGGAGAAGCTGGTTTAAAAGAAACTACTATTTCTAAAGTAAATAATGTTCTTTTTGCAACTCCTGATAATGATGGAGAAACTATTGGAAGTAATATTTCTGTAGTTTTTCTTAATCTTAACATTGCAGATTTTACCTTATATCTTCCAGCGGCACATGAATCTGTTGGAAAAACAATTTTATTTAGATCAAGAAATGGTGGATATACTGCTACTTTAGAAGGAATATATGGTTCTGGGTATAATTTTAACAGTAGCTATGTTCATTTTTTAGCTCTTTGTGATGGAACTGATTGGACTATCGCTAGTTGGTATAATGATGACTGATGATTTATTGGTGATCTCAGAGTTTTTAACAGAACAAGAAGAATTTTTTATTCTCTCTAATTTGAAATCTCCAATAAAAAAAGAGGAAATTACAAGAAATAATGTTTATCGATATGGGTCTAAAACACCATATGGCATGGGAAATATATCTGTAGAAATCCCAGATTATTTACAACCACTTATAGAAAAAGTTGTAAAGTCTGGGATTTCTGAAGTCCCAAAATCAGTTTCTGTGAATGAATATATGAAGGGACAAAGCCTCTCTGCTCATATTGATTCCCAACAAGCGGGTCCAGTAATTACAATAGTCAGTTTGGCATCTTCCGCTACAATGAGATTTTCTAAAGATAAAGAAGAGTCTTTTGATGTAGAGCTTCTTCCGAGATCATTAATTCGCATGAAGGGCGATATAAGAAAAAAGTGGAAGCATGAGATACTTCCACTTTTGGATACAAGATATTCTATTGTTTTTAGGTGTGTTTAAATAAAAAACCCGCCAAAGATGCACTTATTTCTTAAAAATTAAGAACAGAGGTGTGGCGGGTGTGCCTTGCGGCATTATTTGTTATCTTTGACGCATCTTTTTCAATAAAGCGTCTAAACCTGATCTTTTATGTGGGTTCTCGTCTCCTATAGGAGGCGATACGCCGCTATCGTTATCTAAAGCGTCAATTCCTTCGGAATCGTCTTCGGAAGGCTCTTCTAGGTCTTCTGGGGCTTCTTCATCTCCCATTTCACCTTCTTCTCCTTCAAGCTCTTCCGAGTCTTCTGGAGCTTCTTCATCTCCCATTTCTTCGCCTCTGTCTTCGCCTTCTCCTTCGCCGCTATCTAACATATCTTTTTCTGGGAACTTTTTCTTAAGGAAAGGGTTCTCTTCAATGCTGGAAGGGTCTGCTAATTCGTTCATTGCTTTCATTAATTTTTTTGAATGAAATTCATTTTCCATTAAGTTAGCAATTATTTTGTAGCATTCTGGATGTTGAATCATTTCGTTGAAGAATGATTCAAACATTTGGTTTCTTTTTAATTCTCTTACTAAAACAGATATATGTTGTTCATTACATTTACAAATTTTAACAGCATTTTTAACTGTCTCTAGTGGTTGTTGGCATTCGTCCAATCCCTTTTGGATATCGGACTTTATATTTTTTGCAAATTCTGCTGTAGACATTTTTTTAGTTTTGTCTAACCATTCTTGCATCTTTGTTTTAGGCCAAGATGGAACTTTTTTAGGAGCTTCTTCTGTTTTTGGTTCGTATTTTAATTTGTTATCGCCTTTGTATGCCAATCCGCTCTTGTCTTCTTTGTTTGGGTCTTTTGCATCGGAGCCAGATTTATAAGGGTAAGGACTACCTACTTGCCCACTTCCTCCAGAATCTTTATCTTTTTTCTCTTTTTCTGGCTTGGCAGGAATTGTTCCTTTGAATTCTGCCACTTTTTCTACAGGAGCAGTTGTGATCGTCTTGTTTTTTGATACTAAATATTCATCAAATTTTTTAAATTTCATTTTTTCTCCTGTTTTCAGTTCTTTCGAACTTATTTACTTTGGCTTGTATATATTTAAGCATTTTATATAGTTATTTTAAAAAAACTACTAATGTTTTTTGGAATAAAA